>CBJLKR010000093.1:0-8753 GCA_966423695.1 uncultured bacterium
CACCTGCCTTTCATCGGCCGCGTCGGTCCCGACGACCTGCACCCGCTGCCGAGCACGTCCCCGACGGTCTGTGCCTCGCCGTCCCCGAAGCCGACCGCGAGCGCCAAGCCGACCGCTTCGCCGAAGCCGACGGCGTCGCCCAAGACCACACCGACGGCGGTGCCCTGCCCGACGCCGAGCCCGACGAAGTAGCCTTTAGCCCTAGTGCCGCTGGACCTTTCCCTCACTCCTGACCAGGAGCAGCTGGTCGACGCCGTCCGCGACTTCTGCGCGCGCGAGTTCGCGCCCCGGATCGCGGCCGACGACCGCGCCAACAAGCACGACCCCGAGATCTTCGCCAAGCTGGCGTCGCTCGGGCTGCCGGGCGTGTGCTTTCCGCAGCGGTACGGCGGATACGGCCTGGACTACCTGTCTCTCGGCCTCGTCTGCGAGGAGCTCGAGTACGTCGACACCGTCTACCGGACGGTGCTGTCGGTGCACGTCGGCCTTGTCGGCATGGGCCTGTACACGTGGGCGTCGGAGGAGCAGAAGCAGCAATGGCTGGTGCCGATGGCCTCGGGCAAAAAGCTCGCGTGCTACGGCCTCACCGAGCCGAACGCGGGCTCTGACGTCGCTTCGATGCAGTCGACCGCGAGGCGACGCGGCGACGCGTACGTGCTGAACGGCGAGAAGACGTGGGTCTCCGACGCCGACACCGCCGACTTCCTGCTCGTCTTCGCCAAGACCGACCCGAAGGCGGCGCACAAGGGCGTGACGGCGTTCATGCTCGACCGGGCCGCCTGCGGCAAGGCGCTGCGCACGGCACCGATCGAGGATCGCCTCGGCATCCGCGCCGGCGACGTCGGCTCGATCTACATGACCGACCTCGAGGTGCCCGAAGCCAACCGCATCGGCGACGAGGGCGACGGCTTCAAGATCGCGATGAGCTGCCTCGACAACGGCCGCTACACGGTCGCCGCCGGCGCGACCGGAACCGTGCGCGCCGCGCTCGACGCCTCGGTGAAGTACGCGCGCGAGCGCAAGACTTTCGGCCAGGAGATCGGCCGGTACCAGCTCGTGCAGCAGATGATCGCGAAGATGTCACGCGACTACGAGATCTGCCGGCTGCTCTACTTCCAGGCTGCGTGGCTGAAGAACGTCGGCAGGCGCAACACGCGCGAGACGTCGATGGCGAAGCAGTACGCGACCGACGCGGCGTTCAATGCCGCCAATGACGCCATCGAGGTCCACGGCGCCTACGGCTACTCGGCGGAGTACCCCGTCGAACGGTTCCTGCGCAACTCGCGTGGGCCGATCATCTACGAGGGCACGCGCGAGATCCACACCGTCCTGCAAGGCGAGTACGCCCTCGGCTATCGCGAGGACCGCCCGGTCAAGAGATCGCTGCCGGCGTACCAGCCCGACTAGACGCGCCGGCGCGGAGGCGCCTGCGGGCGATCGACTTCGCCGTCCTTTCCCTGTACTGGATCGCGATCGGGTACATGTGGAACAGCCTGACGGCGCTGATCCTGCCCGACCTGATCATCGACCTCGTCGGCCGCGCCAACGAGGGGACGGCGGCGGGACTTCTGAAGTCGATCGGCACCGTGGTCGCGGTCGTTTGGCAGCCGATCGTCGGCGGCATCTCCGACCGCACGTCGACGCGGTGGGGGAGGCGGCGCCCGTTCATCGTCGGCGGCACCGCGGGCGACCTGCTGTTCCTGGCCGGCATCGCCCTCGCGGGCAGCTACTGGTGGCTGGTCGTCTTCTACTTCCTGCTCCAGTTCGCGTCGAACAGCGCGCAGGCGCCGTACCAGGGACTGCTGCCGGACGTGGTGCCCGAGAACCAGCGCGGCGAGGCGTCGGGCTACTACGGCGTCGCCAACCTGGTCGGCATCGCCGCGGGCACGGTCGGCGCGGGCCTCCTTCTCGGGCACCTCGGCCGAGGGGCGGCGATCGTTTCGATCGCGGCGGTGCTGGTCGTGACGATGCTGGTGACGGTGCTCGCGGTGCCCGACCGCATGCCACCGGTGGAGGGGCACTTCCAGAGCCTCGGCGAGCTTGTGGCCAAGACGTTTGGGGTTCCGCTTCGCAACCGCCGGTTCGTGTGGCTGATGGTCTCGCGGCTGTTGATCTTCATGGGCTTCGGCGGGCTCCAGAACTACGCGTTCTTCTACTTCGACAACGTCTTCTTCCAGCACGACCGCAAGGCCACCGCGCTTGCGGCCTCGACGCTGCTCGGGATCGCGATCACCGTGGCGGCGCTGGTCAGCTGGCCGGCCTCGCGCCTGTCCGACAGGACCGGGCGGCGGCCGCTCATCGCCGCCGCCGGCATGTGCGGCGCGGTCGGAAGCCTGGTGCTCGTGTTCAGCCACTACATGTGGGCGCCGTCCGGGCTGGTCACGCCGCTCGCGTCGGCCCTGCACGTGCCGGAGCTGGCCGCGCAGGCGACGCTGGCCGGGCTAGTCATCGGCCTGGGGCTCGGAGTGTTCTTCTCCGTCGACTGGGCGTTCATCCAGGACGTCATCCCGGCCCACGAGGGCGGTCTCTACATGGGCTTCTCCAACATCGCGACCGCCGGCGCGGGCATCATGGCCGTCGCGTTCGGCGGGCCGATCCTGGACGTCTTCAACCGCGGGCCCCGCATCCTCGGGCTTCCGGGCGGCTTTCCGGTCGTGTTCGCGATCTTCGTGGTGTGGTTCGTCGCCGGCTCGCTTAGCATCCTCAAGGTGCCGGAGAAGAGGACGGTGGTGGAATGAATCTCGACGGGTTGAAGCCATGGGGAGGACTCGTCGGCGGCGTAGCCCCCGACGTGGTCGTGGCGGGCATCGCCTACGACGGTTCGGCGGTGTACCGGAAGGGTGCGGCGAAGGCACCGCAGCGCATCCGCGAGCTCTCGGCGGTGATGCCGCCGGTGACCGAGGAGGGCCACCTGCTGGCGGGGCTGCACGTCGAGGACCTCGGCGACCTCGATCCCGGGCGCGACATCGAGGCCGGCTGGATGCGCCCGACGGAGCGCCTTGCGAGCGTGCCGTCGAGCTCCTTCCTGACCGTCCTCGGTGGCGACCACTGCACGGCCATCTCGACGCTCGCGGCGCAGGCACGGCGCCACCCGGGCCTGATGGTGCTGTGGGTCGACGCCCATCCCGATCTGTGCGACTTCTCCCGCGGCGGCTACTGGACGTGCGGGTGCGCGCTGCGGCGAGGACTCGAGGTTTCGGGCATCGAGCCTTCGCGCGTCATCATCGCCGGCGGCCGCGACTACGACCCGGAGGAGCTGGAATTCATCACGGAGAAGGGGATGCTCCTGGTCTCGTCGGCCGAGATCGCGCGCGACCTGCCTCGCGCCGCCGCCAGGATCGCCGAGAGGCTGGCCGGGCACAAGGTCCACGTCTCTTTCGATATCGACGTCCTGGACCCGGCTTTCGCGCCCGGCACGGAGATCCCGTCGGCGGCCGGCCTCTCGACCCGGCAGGCCCTCGAGCTTCTGCGCAGCGCCATCGCGGACGCGAATCTCGTCGGCTTCGACGTGGTGGAGGTCTCGCCGCCGGTCGACCATGGCGACATCACGACGCTGGCCGCGCTCAAGCTCATCTTCGAGGTGTGGGGCCTGGTGAAAGCCGCCCGCAAGGCGGGTCTGACCGAGGTGCGTGGAAAGCGCTGACGTAGTCGTCGCAGGCGGCGGGATCATGGGCTGCGCGCTCGCCTACCAGCTCGCCCGCCGCGACGTCGACGTCCTCCTCCTCGAACGTGAGGCGCTCGGCTCGCAGTCGACCGGCAAGTGCGCCGGCGGCGTCCGCCAGCAGTTCTCGATGGAGGCCAACGTCCGCCTTCAGCTCCTGGCGGTGCGAATGTTCGAGACCTTCGAGGAGGAGACCGGGCACGCCGCCGACTTCCGGCAGATCGGCTACCTGTTCGTGCTGACGACGCCGCAGCTCGTCGAAGAGTTCCACCGCAACATGCAGATGTGGCACCGGCTTGGGCTTGACGAGGCGCGCTGGGTCGACCCGGCCGAGGCGGCGAAGATGGTGCCGGTCCTCAACGTCGACGACGTCCTGGGCTGCACGTTCTGCCCCAGCGACGGCATCGCGAGCCCGGCCGACGTCACCGCCGGCTATGCCGCGGCGGCGCGCCGTCACGGCGCCAGGCTGCGAGAGGGCGTGGAGGTCCTCGGCGTCGACGTCGCGGGCGGGCGCGTCCAGGGGGTGCGCACGTCGCAGGGCGACGTCGCGACGCGCGTCCTGTTCAACTGCGCGGGTGCGTGGTCGTCCTCGATCGGCCGGATGGCCGGCGTCGAGATCCCGGTGCTTCCATACCGGCGCCACATCGCCGTGACCGACAAGGTTGAGGGCATCTCACGAACCACACCGATGACGGTCGACTTCTCGAGCTCCTTCTACTTCCACCCCGAGGGGGACGGCGCGCTCTTCGGGATGAGCGACAAGGCGGAGCCGCCGGGGTTCGACACCGAGGTGGACTGGGCTTTCATGGAGCGCGTGGTGAGCCATGTGGAAAGGCGCGCCCCGGCGCTGGCGGGGGCTGGGATCAAGGCGGTCTGGGCCGGCCTGTACGAGAGCACGCCCGACCACCAGGCGATCCTCGGCCCGATCCCCGAGGTCGACGGTCTGTGGTGCGCCGCAGGTTTCAGCGGCCACGGCTTCATGCAGGCGCCGGCCGCCGCCCTGCTCCTGACGCAGCTGCTGCTGGATCGCCGTTCCGACGTCGACATCGCGGCGTTCGCCTACGGGCGCTTTGCGAAGGGCGGGCTGGTCCGCGAGAGGAACGTGATCTAGCGAGCTAGCGCTTGAACACGATCGCCAGGATGATCAGACCGACGCCGCCTGCGAGCAGGACGGCGCCGCAACCGGCCGAAACGATGGTGTAGACGATCCCCCCGATCGCCGCGTACGTCTCGGGGTACCGCTCACGCCCACGGCGGCGGCGGATGGCCGCGAGAATCGCCGCGATGCCGAGGAGGCAGGCAAAAATGCCCAGGACGACGCTGCTCGAAGCCGCTCCAGCCACCGAGGTCTCAGTATGAGAGCGAGGCTCTCCCGATAGGATTGTCGGCCGTGGCCAGGATCCTTCTGCTCGGCTCGACCGGCTTCGTCGGCCGTGGCGTCGCGCACAAGATCCTCGACGCCGGCCACCAGCTGCGCGTCCTCGTCCGCGACCCGATGAAGGCCGCGGCGTTCAAGGTCCGCGGCGCCCAGGTCTTGGTCGGCGACGCGCTCAACCCCCAGGCGGTGACGAGCGCGGCCCAGGGCGTCGAGCACATCATCAGCCTCATCGCCGTGCGCCGGAACCGGCCCCAGTCCTACCTCGCGGTCAACGTCGACGGGCCGCGGATCATGGGCCAGGCGGCGATCGCAGCCGGCGTCCGCTCGGTCGTGCTGGTCAGCGCGATCGGGGCGAGGCTCGACCCGCACTTCAAGTACTTCACGTCCCGCTGGATGGGCGAGCAGGAGCTCGCCAAGACTGGCGTCGCGGGCACGATCCTGCGCTTCTCGTTCATCCTCGCCGAAGAGGGCGGCATCGTCAACGACTTCGAGCGCGCGCTCATCGGCCCCTTCGCCGTCATCCCCGGGAGCGGCCAGGCCAAGCTGCAGCCGATCCTGCGCGAGGACGCCGCGCGCTGCATCGTCGAGACGGTCTCTCGCCCCGAGCTCCTCGGCCACATCATCGAGCTCGGCGGTCCCGAGGTCGTGACGTACGAGGCGATCTTCGACTGGTTCCTCCACGCCCGGCGGATCAAGAAGACCAAGCTCAAGCTGCCGGTTCCGCTCGTCGCGCTTCCGGCGATCGCCCTGGAGGCCGTCTCCACCAACCCTCCCATCACGCCGGACGAGGTGCAGATGATCCAGGTCGACAACCTCGCCGCCGGCATCGACTCCGTCAGCTCGCAGTTCGGCTGGCGCCCCACCGCGCCCAGCTCCTGGGCGCCGGTCAACTGGCAGAAGAGGCAGGGGATCCGGACCGGCCGCTGAGGCTGTTCTTCGGGCTCCCCCTGCCCGAGGAGCACCGCCGGGCGCTCGGCGGCTACGTGGACGCGTGCGCAAGCACCGCGCCGGAGTTCAGGTGGACGCCCGCCGCGAACCTTCACCTGACGATCCGGTTCCTGGGCCACGTCGCACCCTCGGTCGCGCAGGGCATCGCCGCGCGCGTGGAGGCGGCGGCCACGCCGGGTTTCGACCTGGGGCTCGGCGACCTGGGGGCGTTCAGGCGCGGGCGGCTGGCCCGCGTGGTCTGGCTCGGCCTCTCGTCGGGCGAGGCTGAGGCTGCCGCCCTGGCTTCCGTCGTCGAGGCGGAGTCGGTCCGCGCCGGCCTGGAGCCGGAGAACAGGCGGTTCAGCGCCCACCTCACGCTGGCGCGGGCGAGGCCGCGCGACGGCGCCGAGCTTCCGGCGCTCTCGCCGCCTCCGCGCCTGCCGGCATGGCGGACGACCGAGCTCATCCTCTACCGCAGCCGCCTGGGCAGGGCGGGATCGGTCTACGAGCCCGTCAGGACGATCCCCCTGCGCTGAGCCCGGCCTGGGCGCACTCGAGGTCCTGCTCGGGCTTGCCCCCGCTGACGCCCACCGCGCCCAGCACGCTGTCCCCGCGCCGGATGAGGAGCGAGCCGAGCCCGGGGACGATGGGCACCCGAACGAGCCGGTCGGCAACGCCGAAGAAACCAGGCCGGTCGCGGGCCAGGTCGGCGAGCGCGCCGCCGTCGCGATACAGCATCGCCGCGCCGACGGCCTTGGCCTCGGCGATCTGCGGGGAGAGCGGCGGAGCGCCGTCCATCCGTGACAGGGCGACCAGGAGGCCGCCCTCGTCGACCACCGCGACGGTCACCCTGATGCCGATGTCCGCCGCCTTGGCCTGGGCGCGCGCGATCAGGTCCTGCGCCTCTGTCAGGGATAGGCCCATCAGAGGCAGTGTCGCACGTGCCGGTGGCTACCTCCGATAGGTTGGCGGCGAACTGACTTTCGCTCCTTGCCAGGGAATGGGTCGTGCCTTACCTTTGACCACGGCCCCGAGGGAAACGTTCGAGGGGGCGGGAACAGGGCCGCAAGGCCATGTACCGGCTCCCGAGAGGCGATCCGTCGGGGTCACTTCTTTTTCTGCGGTAGGGAAACCTCGACCGCCGCGTTACGCTGCATCGGCCGTGAGCGTCGCTCAGCGTCCTCGAACCGAACCCGCGGTCGCTTCCGCGACCAGGGTCGAGCTGTCGATCGTGATGCCGTGTCTCAACGAGGTGGAGACTCTCTCGACCTGCATCCGTAAGGCACAGCGCGCCATCGCGGAGCTCGGCGTCGACGCCGAGATCATCGTTGCGGACAACGGCAGCACCGACGGCTCGCAGGCGGCCGCGCGCGAGCTTGGCATTCGCGTGGTCGAGGTGAAGCGCAAGGGCTACGGCAGCGCCTTGATCGGGGGCATCGCCGCCGCGCGCGGAGAGTTCGTGATCATGGGCGATGCCGACGACAGCTACGACTTCACGGCCATCCGTCCGCTGTTCGACAGGCTGCGCGATGGATACGACCTGGTGATGGGCAACCGCTTCGCCGGGGGCATCCACGACGGCGCGATGGTGTGGTCGCACCGCTGGGTCGGCAACCCCGCGCTGACCTACATCGGCCGCGTGTTCTTCCACGCCCCGGTGCGCGATATGCACTGCGGCCTGCGCGGCTTTCGTAAGGACGCGTTCGAGCGGTTGCGGTTGCGCGCCACGGGGATGGAGTTCGCGAGCGAGATGGTGATCAAGGCCTCGCTGCAGCGCATGCGCATCGCCGAGGTTCCGGTCACCCTGAGCCGCGACGGCCGCTCGCGCCCGCCCCACCTACGCACCTGGCGCGACGGCTGGCGGCACCTCCGCTTCATGCTGCTCTTCAGCCCGCGCTGGCTGTTCCTCTACCCCGGCCTCGCCACGATCGCCGCCGGGCTGGTCGTGGGTGGGTTGCTCGAAACGGGGCCGAAGATGCTCGGCGGCGTGCGGCTCGACATCCACACTCTGCTGCTGGCGGGCTTTGCCTGCCTCATCGGCTACCAGCTCGTCGTGTTCGCCGTCTTCACCAAGGTGTTCGCGATGGAGCATGGCTTCCATCCGCCGAACCAGGGCTACCGGGCGATGTTCCGCTACGTCTCGCTCGAGACCGGCCTCGTCGTGGGCGCGCTGATGTTCGGCGTCGGCGTCGCGGGGCTGGTCCTTGCGGTGCTCTCCTGGGGCGCGGCCGGCTTTGGGAACCTAGACCCGCGCCTGACCATGCGCGAGGTCATCCCCGCGGCGGTCCTGCTGACGCTCGGCGTGCAGACGGTGTTCGCGAGCTTCTTTCTCAGCATCCTCGGCATCGACAAACCCGACGACGAGGAGCCAGCCTAGGTCCCACGCGAGCTGCGGCCAGGGCACGCCCATGGTCAGCACCTGAAGCGTCACGAAACCGAGCGCGAGCCATGCCTTGTGCACGAGCGACGTCGCGCCGCGCAGCACGAGCCACGCGGCCAGCAGCACGTTCGCGTAATCCGGTTGATGGAGGTGGAAGGCCACCATCAGCGATCCGACCAGGCCCAGGGCGAAGACGACGTCGAGGTCGGCACGACGCCGCCAGGCGACGAAAAGGCACAGCGCGCCCTGGGCGGCCAGGACCGCATACGCCACCGGCCCGAGGCCGAAGAGGTACGCGACCGTGAAGAACGAGTGGCCGGGATCGGTCTGGATCCACTGCAGCGTGGACCAGAACTCGCGGAGGCCCGACACCCCAAGCGACGCGGCGCTGACCGCCGCGATGAGCG
>CBJLKR010000094.1:0-8681 GCA_966423695.1 uncultured bacterium
AAGGCGGTGGGCGCGGGCGAAGGGGTGGCTCCCGGCGGCTGGGATCCCGCCGCCGAGCTGAGCGGCGCTGTCACGCCGGCGACCTGCGGCCCGTGCAGAGCGGGGCCGAACGTCGGACGGCGCAGGACCGGCCCGGCGGCGCCGGCCAGGAGAAGCGTGGTGGTCGCCGCCGCGGCTGCGAACCCGGACAGCGAGCGCGTTCCGAGCTGGCCGAGTCGCCAGGGCAGCGGCCCCAGGAACGGAATCTCCGCCATCAGCGCGCCGATCCCGACCACAGGCCACAGCCGGCCGAGGGAGATGGCGAGAAAGGCGCGTACCACGTCGGGGTCGAAGTGGGTGCCCGAGCGCCGGACCAGCTCTTCGCGCGCGGCTTTGACCGACAACGCCTTGCGGTAGGGCCGGCCCGAGGTCATCGTCTCGTAGCTGTCGGTGACGGCAACGATCCGGCCACCGAGCGAGATCGCTCGCCCCCGCAGGCCGGTGGGGTAGCCGGTCCCGTCGAACCTCTCGTGGTGGTCGCGCACGGTGGCCGCCCACTGGCCCAGCCACCGGTGGAGCGGAGCGATCATGTTGTAGCCCTCGATCGGGTGATTGCGCAGGCTTTCGAGCTCGTAGTCGTCCGGCAGCTCCGGCTTGTTGAGGATCTCAGGGGCGACCGCAAGCTTCCCGATGTCGTGCAGCAGCGCCGCCCACCGCAGCCGGTCGATGTCGCGCTGCCGCAGGTGCAGCTCCTGCGCGACGAGGTCGGTGAACATGCGCACCCGCTCGGAGTGGCCGCGCGTGCGGCTGTCGTGGACGCTGAGAGCGACGGCGAGCTCGAGGATCAGCTGCGCGCGGGGCGCGCTTTCGGGGTCGGCCATCTCCCGCAGCCGCCGCAGGTCGGTCTCGAGCTGGCGCCGGTCGACCCTGCGGCGAAGGATGGCGAAGCGCGACGGCACCGAGTCGGGAAAGACGAGGGTCAGGTCGAGCAGCGTCGCCAGGGGCAGCGTGCGCTGGAGCAGCTCGGCGCTCAGGAGCCACGCGACCAGGATCGCGGCCGTGAACACGACCCACCAGAGGATCATTCCGCCTGCATCGCCCGGGATGGGGACGGTGCGGCTGTAGGCGATCGCCACGGCGCAAGCCGCCGCCATGGGAGTGAGGACGGCGGCGAGGCGGATCGCGGCCCGGAGGACGGGGCGGCGGCGCCAGCGCTTGACGTCGGCCGGGTGGATCTCGGCCGTCACATGAAGGGTCGGCTCCGGTTCGATTTCGAGCTCGGGAGGAGCGCCTAGGGCCATCGCTCAGATCACCGTGACCAGCATCCTCTGGTCAGGGCGCCAAGTCAACGAGAAGTGACCGACGCAGAACCTCAGGGCTCATCTCCGGCGGAAGCTCGAGGCTCTCCGGCGCGAGCATGCAGAACTCAGGCGCCGGGCCGAGAACCATCATGCGGCGCCACAGGCTAACGCCAGGGCGGTCGGTCCAGCGCCGCAGGGTGGCATAGAGGTCGTGGTAGGTCATCCCGCGCGGCTTGGAGAACCCTATCTCGAACGGCGACTCGGCGTCGTGGTTCCCGGCCGCCAGGCGGAGGAGCTTGCCGGCGCCGTCCACGGCGGCGCGGGCCACGGAATCGTGGTGCGGCGACCTTGCGCCGCTGACCGCGGCCTCGTTGAGCGCGTCGAGCGCCGCCGACGACTCGACCAGGTACCAGTCGCAGTAACGGTCGCCGACGCGATATGTCTGCGAGCCGAGGAACCCGTCAATGCCTGCGCCGGCGAGCGCCGCATGGAAGCGCCGCAGCTCGGCCTCGTACGCGATCGCGTCCGTGCCAGGCTGCCGCCGGTGGAAGAAGAGGTATGCGAGCACCGTGAACCAGTATTTTGTGACGATGCTGGGCGAAAGGCCTACGTACTCCATGCTGCCGGTCTCGGATCTCGCGGCGGCGCGCCGGTTCTACGAAGGCACGCTGGGGCTCGTGCCTCGACTCGTAACCGAGGGCGGCGTGATGTACACGTCAGGGGGGACGCAGTTCTTCGTCTTTCCCAGCCGGACGCGCGCCGCCGGCCACACGCAGATGAGCTGGCTCGTCGCCGACATCAAAGCCGAGGTGGCGGCGCTGCGGGCAAGGGGCATCGTGTTCGACGTCTACGAAATCCCCGGCCTCGAATTCGAGGACGGCATCGCCCACAGCGGCCCGGATGTGTGGACGGCCTGGTTCAAGGACCCGGACGGCAACGTGCTCGGCCTGACGCAGATCGGCGTGGCGCCCTCAGGACCCGTCGGGAAAGGCGAGACCTAACAGGAAGTCACCTCCTTGCGCGCCCAAGTCTTTGAGGCGCTCCTGCACGGCACCGGCGAGCGGAAGGCCGGCCGCCGTCGCCTCGGCGATCAGCGCTTGCACCGACGCCGCCAAGGCGGCGCGAAGGGCGCGCGGATCGAGCGAGGCGATGTGGGTCTCATCAAACCGCGCGCGCGTCGCGGCGGAGAGATCGTCGTAGCCACGCGCCTGGATGGCGGGCACGCCTTCGCGCAGGCACGCCAGGGTCAGGGCGTGGTCGCGAACGGCGCCGATGTAATGCTCGGCCTGCCAGACGCGGCCGCGCTCGATGCAGGCCCGCGAATGTAGCGCGTAGATGACGCCCCATCCGAAGGTGTCGGCGGCCTCGGGCGCCACGCCGGCCGTCTCGCCGCCCGCGGTCTCTCCGAACAGCAGGCGGAACCTCGGGCCGGCGGGCCGGAACTGCGCGGCCGGTGTCATCGACAGGTCGAACTGAAGCTGGTCGGGCAGCAGGAAGACGCGGTACGTGGTCGCACCGCGCCGGAGGTCGACCAGCGCGACGGCGGCGAGCTCCGCGGCGAGGGTTTGCGTCCACTCGTCGAGCACGTCCGCCACCCCAAACCCGTCGGCGACGGCGAAGGTCAGGTCGAGGTCGGAGAAGCGATCCCCGCCGCCGAGCGCCAGCGACCCGACGACGGCGCCGGCGACGACGCGAGGGTCGTGCTTCGCGATCTCCAGGACGCGTTCGCGCAGGGCGTCGCGCTGCTCGACTGAGTACACGCTCCCCTAGCCCAGGAAGATCCCGGAGACGACCGCGTTCACGCCCGCGGTGCGCGTGACGGTGACCGTCACCGTCCCACCCGCGACGACGTTGACCGGCACGTTGATCCACGCTCCCTGGGAGAAGTCGCTGTTGACGTACGCGGTTTGCGGTCCATGGCCGTCGTCCACGGTAACCGTCTCCGCCGCCCTCGCGCGTGGTTCCGTCCGGGCTTGCAGCGCGCGGGGGTCGGTCGAAGGGTTGGCCCAGAGGAAGCGCTGCGCCTGGTCGACCGTCATCGTGGGCTACCCGCGGCGTGGATGCACGCGTAGGTGGTCATGCGCATGGTTGCCATGTGAGCACCCCCTGTGCCGCGAACGTTCGCGGCGCAGGAGGCCGGCAAGCCGCAGGCAGGCACCGCCCGCCGAGGGCGGTGCGGCTACCTTCGTTACGGTGCGGTTCGACCGCGCATCAGGCCCACGAGCCACAGCACGATCAGGATCGCGATGATGATCCAGACGAAGTTGAGGATGGAGATGGACGCGTGGAACAGGAACCACAGCACGAGAAGCACGGCAGCGACCACGAGCAAGGTATGAATCAACTCATTTCCTCCTTTACAGATTTGGGCGGAGCCGACCGGCTCCCCCTATGAATTCAACGGGGAAGCCCCCGCTAACACCCACCCTTGGGGCCGGCCTCGATCGATCCCGGTGCGCCCTTGAAGCCGGCCCCACCGTCCCTGGGGGGCACCCAGCACGTCTTTTTTCGGCGCGACATGGGATCGCGGCGTCGGTCGAGCCGGTAATCCGTATGGTGAGCGGGTGATCAAAGCGATATCCGCGTTGCGTCTGGCGGTCGCGGACGCCGACCGCAGCGTGGACTTCTACAAGCGGCTCGGGTTCATCGAGGTCCCCGGCGGCGGACCGTCGCGCGAGGTTCGCAGCAACTGGTTTCGCATCCGCTTCGAGCCCAGGCGTGCGCAGCGGGGCAGCGATGGAATGAGAATCTGCATCTCCGTCGACGACATCGAGACTTACGCCAAACACCTCGCAGGCATCGGCGTTGAAACGTCGCGCGAGACCGCGGGCAAGACCGATGAGCTCGTCATCACCGACCCCGACGGTCACTCGCTTCTGTTCTTCGCGACGAAGGGTTCCGCGCAAAGTGGAGAGGCCGCGCACCGCACGCGTTCGTGACCTGACGTGCGCCGCATCGGTCAAAGTCGGCGGATATCAATCGCGCGATTCCATTGACAACGGCACGTCACTTCAGGTATCACAACATCGCGAAGTGATGCGGGCTCGTGAACGCCAGCACAGAGGCGACGAAAAAATACGAGCCGGCCGAAAGTTCGTTGAGCGCAACAGGGCCCGCCAGAGCACGTCGCGCTCATCGGGTCCGAAGTAATAGAGAAGGAGGTAGAACATGGCTGCCAAGAAGAAGGCCGCGAAGAAGACTGCGACCAAGAAGAAGGCCTCGAAGAAGAAGTAAGACCCTTCTTGCCCTTCTAATCGTTCGACGCCGGGGTTCTGTGGCCCCGGCGTTTTTGTGCCTGTCGCATCCAACCGGGTATGGGGGTCGATGAAGCTCTACGACGAACTCGCCGAGTGGTGGCCGGTCTTCTCCAACCCCGCGGAGTACCGCCGCGAGGTCGGACACTTCGCGCGGCTGCTGGTCGCGTCCACTCGGCCTGCGCCCCGGACCGTGCTGGAGCTGGGATCGGGCGGTGGCAACAGCGCGCTCTATCTCAAGAAGCGCTTTGCGATGACGCTGGTCGACATATCGCCCCGCATGCTGCGCGTGAGCAGGAAGCTCAACCCTGAGTGCGAGCACGTCAAGGGCGATATCCGCTCGGTCCGCCTCGGCCGCACCTTCGATGCCGTCTACGTGCACGACGTCATCTGCCACATGACCACCGAGTCTGACCTTCAAGCCTCGATGCGCATCGCCTTCGAGCACTGCCGTCCGGGAGGCGTGGCCTTGTTCGTTCCCGACTTCGTGCGCGAGACATTCGAAGAGGGCGTCGACCAGGGCGGAAGCGACTCCGGGCGCGGGCAGGTCAGGTTCCTTCAGTGGATCGCCGATCCCGACCCCTCGGACAACACCTACGTGGTCGACTTCGCCATCCTGCTGCGGGGACGAAGCGGCCGGGTGCGGGTCGTCCACGATCGCCACGTCCAGGGCCTCTTCTCGCGGCCGACGTGGACGCGCCTATTGCGAGAGGTCGGGTTCCGGCCACAACTGGTCCGCGATTCCGTGGTCCGCGACGCGTTCCTCGCGCGCAGGCCGCGATAGAGAGCGCCCGCGAATCCTAGACTCCGTCGGTGACTTCTCTCCCGCCGGTCGGCTACGGCATCGACTTCGGCACCAGCAACAGCGCCATCGCGATCGCTTATCCGGCTCGCATCGATGTTCTGCCGATGGCGCCCGGCCGGACGACGCAGGTGCTGCCGTCGTTCGTGTACCTGCACCGGTCGGGCCGCAGGCTTGCCGGGACGGAGGGGGTCAAGTCCTTTCTTACCTCCGGCCACGACAAGACCGACTGCTGGCGCTGCCCCTTGGCCCCGTACGGTTGGGACACCGACTGCAGGCAGTATCGAAAGGGCGGCGGCTGCAACGACGCGCGTCTGCTGTCGGGCGTCAAGCACGAGCTCGCCAAGATCGGGTTCGCCGGCACCAACTCGTGGGCGATCGACTTCACGGTCTCGTCGCTGGTCGCGGTGGTGCTCAAGCGACTCAAAGAGGAGGCGGACGCCGCCACGGGTCATGACGGCAAGCGTGTCGTGCTCGGGCATCCCGTGGTCTTCTCCGGAGCCGACCGTGCGCACCTTGACGATGCGGAGGAGGAGGCGTTCAAGCGGCTGCGAGAGGCGGCGTTCGAGGCCGGCTTCGAGGAGGTCGAGTTCATGGCCGAGCCGGTCGCCGCGGTGATCGGCGAGCACCACCACGCTCGCGTCGAGGTGGCCGTGGATTTTGGCGGCGGCACCTTCGACGTCGCGGTGATGGACTCCCGGGGCGAGGCCGCGCGCATCTCAGGCACGGCCGGGGTGGCCGTCGGCGGCGAGCTGCTCGACGGCGTCCTGTTCGAGACGGTCGTCGGACCTCGGCTCGGTCTCGATCGCCTCCCCTACTGGCTCTACAACGACCTGCGCACCGCCAGCTCTGTGCGGCTCGTCATGGCCGACCCCGGGATGCCGCACGTCCTGGCGCGGGTGGGCGGAGACGCCGGCCGGCTCGTCCACGCCCTCCTCTATGAAGGCCACGCGTACGACTTCTACCGCGCGATCGAGGCGGCGAAGATCGAACTCTCCGCCTGCGAGTCGGCGACGCTCGCGTATGCGCCGCTCGGGCTCGACGTCGGCCTGCGGCGCTCCGCGTTCGAGGCGATGATCCGGCCCGAGCTCGACATGGTGAAACGGTGCATCACAGAGGCGATGACCGAGGCGGAGGTGACGGCGGAGGACGTCGACCGAGTTCTCGTCACCGGGGGTTCGGCGCAGATCCCCGCCTTCCGCGCCGACCTGGCCGCGATGTTCGGCGCGGCACGACTCGAGCAACGCGACGCGTTCACCGCCGTCGTTCACGGCCTCGGCGTGCGCGCGCAGCAGATGTGGGCGTGACCCGGTCGGAGAGGCGACAGGGAAACCGGGCGCGAGGGTCACTGCTTCAGCAGGCCGATACAACCGGAGCTGAATGCGTCGTGGAGAATGTCAAGTCCACGACACGATGAAGTTCACCGAGCTGAGCCGGTTTCTCGACCGCCTGGAAGGCACTCGCAGCCGCAACGAGCTGGTCAAGACCGCAGCCGAGCTCTACGCCAAAGCGTCGCCGGACGAGATCCAGCCCGTCACCTATCTCATCCAGGGCCGGCTGGCGCCGTTCTTCGAGCCGATCGAGATCGGCATGGGCGAAAAGCTCGTGATGGCGGCGATCGTGGAGGCTTCCGGCCGGCCCGCCCCCGAGCTGTCGAAGCTGTACGACACGCTCGGCGACCTGGGCGTCGTGGCGGAAAAGGTGGCATCCACACCCGCCGGGAAGTCGCCATCGATCGTGGACGTTCACGCCGTGCTCCTGGAGGTCGCGGCGTCGAGCGGCCCTGGCTCGGTGGAGAAGAAGCGCGGCCTGTTCGCCTCGCTCCTTCGCCAGCTCGATGCCGCGTCGGCCAAACACCTGGTGCGCATCGCGCTTGGCCGCTTGCGACTCGGCATCGGCGACCCGACCGTCCTGGAGGCGCTGTCGTATGCGAAGAAGGGCGACCGATCCCTCCGTCCCTTGCTGGAGGCGGCGTACAACCGCACCTCCGACCTCGGCCTGATCGCCAAGACTTTCTCGACCGAAGGCGAAGAGGGCGTCGCGCGATTGAAGATCACGGTCGGCCGGCCGCTTCGGCCGCAGCTTGCGGAGCGGCTCCCGAATCCCGAGGCGGTGATCAAGAAGCTCGGACCCGTGGTCGTGCAGCCCAAGTACGACGGCGTCCGGGTCCAGGTGCACAAGAACGGGGCGCAGGTTCGCGTGTTCTCCAGGAACCTGGAGGACTACAGCGCGATGTTCATCGAGCTGGTCACCGCCGCCCGCAAGCTGAAGGACCGGACCCTGATCCTCGACGGCGAGGCGATCGGTTACAACGTCGAATCGGACGAGTACATGGCTTTCGAGCAGACGGCCTCGCGGCGCCGCCAGCATGGGATCGAAAAGGCGGCGGAGAGCACGCCCCTGGTCGCTTTCGTTTTCGACGTTCTCTTCCGGAACGGCAAGGACCTGACCGCTCTTCCTTATAAGGAGAGGTATGGGTTTCTCGACGATATCCTCGGCGACTCCAGGGTCCTGCTGCCGACGGCGCTGACGAGCACGGATTCAGCGGACGAGCTCACGAAGACGCTGCTCGACAACATCAGCAAGGGCCTGGAGGGGGTCGTGGTCAAGCGCATGGACTCGCCTTACCAGGCGGGTGCGCGGAACTTCAACTGGGTCAAGCTCAAGCGAACGACCAGCGGGCAGCTGAACGATACGGTCGACCTTGTCCTGCTCGGCTACTACTACGGCAAGGGCAAGCGGACGGAGTTCGGCCTCGGCGCACTCCTGGCCGGCGTCTACGACGCCGACAACGACCGCTTCGAGACCATCACCAATATCGGGACCGGACTGTCCGATGACGGCTGGCGCGAGATCCACAAGCGCGCCGACAGCCTCCAGGTGGCGGAGAAGCCGGCCCGCGTGCGCTCCCTCTTGACACCGGACGTGTGGCTCAAACCGGAGGTCGTGGTGGAGGTTCTCGCGGACGAGATCACACCCGGCACAAACCACACCGCAGGCAAATCCGGCGACGGGCCCGGTTATGCGCTTCGCTTTCCCCGAATCGTGTCGTTCCGCTCGGGCGACAAGCGTCCCGAGGACGCGACCACCGTCAAGGAGATCATCGAGATGTACAGACAGCAGGGCCGGCGCAAGCTCCCGGCGTAAGCGCGCAGGTACCGCCTCTCCAGGAGGCGGCTGAGCTGGTGGTGGGTGTGTTGCTCATCGTCGCCGCGGGCTTCCTACCACTGCTTGCCGCGTACGCCTGAAACCAAAGCGACGGACGGAATGAGGCGCGGCGGGCGGGAGGCTCTCCCCCCCCACCCGCCCCCCTTTCCTCCAGCCCTCGCCCCCACCCCGTCTGGT
>CBJLKR010000095.1:0-8657 GCA_966423695.1 uncultured bacterium
GCCAAGCCGGCGGTACCTGCGCCGCACCCGGGGATCCGCCTCGCCGGCGCCGCCTCGTCCCTCCTGACGATCAAGCCCAGCCCGCCGACCGGGCCGCGACCGCAGCTGCAGCTCTCCACCAAGGTCCGGCCCGGCGGGCAGCGGCCGCTCAGCGAGGTCGAGCTCGACGAGGACGAGGTCCTGATCGACGGGTTCGACGCCGTCCTGCGGGACGAGAAGGTCCGCGTCACGGCGGTGCTGGAGCGGACCTGCGTGTACATCGACCGCGGCGGCGACCGCCGCCTCGCGCGCAAGGAGGAACTGTGGGTCGAGGCCGACAAACTGCCGATCCGCCGTCGCGGCATGAGTTAAGTTCTCAGTCGATGGCAATCGACGAAGGCCCGAAGATCAGCCGAAACCTCGCGCTCGAGCTCCTGCGCGTGACCGAGGCAGGAGCTCTGGCCGCCGCTCCTCTCCAGGGACGCGGCAACAAGGACGAGGCCGACCGGCGCGCGGTCGAAGCGATCCGCGAGTCGCTGTCTTCGGTGGACATGAAAGGCACCGTCGTGATCGGCGAAGGCGAAAAGGACGAGGCGCCGATGCTGTACTTCGGCGAGGAGATCGGCAACGGCGAAGGGCCTGAGGTCGACGTCGCGGTCGACCCGATCGAGGGCACGAGCCTGACCGCCTCGGGGCTGCCGGGCGCGATCTCGGTGGTCGCGCTGGCCGAGCGCGGGACGATGCTGACGACGCACGTCCACTACATGGACAAGCTCGTCGTCGGGCGCAAGGCTCGCGGCGTGATCGATCTCGAGATGCCCGTGGAGTGGAACCTGCGCCGTATCGCCAAGGCCGAGGGCCTTCCCGCCCAGGAGCTGACGGTCGTCGTCCTCGAACGGGAGCGGAACAAGGAGGTCATCGCCCAGATCCGCGCCCTCGGCGCGCGCATCAAGCTCATCTCCGCCGGTGACGTCGCCGGGGCGCTCGAGGCGGCCCTCGAGACCCGCTTCGGCATCCACTGCATGATGGGCTCGGGCGGCGCGACCGAAGGCGTGCTCGCCGCGTGCGCGATCAAGACCATGGGCGGCGATATGCAGGCCAAGCTTCACTTCCGCAACGAGGAGGAGCGGGAGATGGCGATCAAAGAGGGCCACAAGCCGGACAAGGTCCTGTGCATCGACGACCTGTGCTCGGGCAAGGACGTCTTCTTCGCCGCCACGGGGATCACGACCGGCGAGCTGCTCAGGGGTGTGCGCTACGAGGACGTCTATGCGTACACGCAATCGATGGTTCTGCGCTCGACTTCGGGCACTATGCGCATCGTGGACGCGTACCACCCGATCGACAAGCTGCGGGTAAAGGGGCTGCTGCCCGAGCAGGTCCGGGTCCGCTGAGCGCGACGGAGGCCGGTCAGTTCCTGACGGCCGCGAGCAAGAGCCTGGGCCCCCCGCAGTGGGAGTGGATCGCCACCGCGCGCATGGTCTCGCGTCAGCGGACCTCGACGGGCGCCGTCGAGGACGTGCTCGACGGCCTGCTGTCGGGCGCCGACCAGGCGATGGTCAACGCCTTCACCAGCGGGTTTCGCGTGACGCAGGTGCAGACCGCCATCAACAAGTGCGTCTCCGACTCCGCCGCGGCGGCGGCGGCGCTCGAGTCGGCGCAGGTCGTGGCGCTCGGGATCCTGGTCCGCGAGGCGATGGAGCCGGCGCAGTTCGACGCCGTCTACCGTCCGTTCGCGACCGTGCTGCCGGGCCCGACTTACCGCCCGCCGGCGCCGATCGACCGGCAGATCGCCGCGTTCCTGCAGCGGCTGCCCACGCTGAAGGGTGACGTCGAGGCCGAGGTCGCCGCGGTGGCGAAGACGCTGAGCATGCCGCCCAAACGACCTGCGGCGGCAGCCGCCGCCACTGGTGGCGTGCCGGTGCTGGCCGTGCCCACCGGGCTCGACCCGGCGGCCAACTACGCCGCGGCGTGGAAGCAGGTGATCGCGACGGCGAACCAGGTCGGCCGGACGCAGGCGTTTCGCGCGATGCAGGACGCCGCCGAGCAGGCTGCGCCCCATGACGGTCTGGGGATCGTCGGCTTCGCCGGCGTCGCCGCTGGTGCCCTTTTCATGCGGGACGCGCTGCCCATCGAGAAGGTGCTCTTGCTCTACGAGCCTTTTGCGTCGGCGTTCCCATACGAAACCCTGACCTGAGTCCCTTCGACGACGATGGCCACCTCGTGACCTCGCGCCACTTTGCGGAGGGGAAGCGAAGGACGCGGGCTACGCCGTGCGCACGCCGGCCGCCTGGTGCAGGCCCAGCTCCTCCACCGCCTGCTCGCGCATCTTGAACTTCTGGATCTTGCCGGTGACCGTCATCGGAAAGGCGTCCACGAACTTCCAGTGCCGCGGGATCTTGTAGCTCGCGATCTTGCCCTTGCACCACGCCGCGAGCTCGTCGCCGCTCTGCCGCGCGCCCTCGCGCAGCTTGACCCAGGCCATCACCTCTTCGCCGTACCTCTCCGACGGCACGCCGATGACCTGGACGTCCGCGACGTCGGGGTGCGTGTAGAGGAACTCCTCGACCTCGCGCGGGTACACGTTCTCGCCACCGCGGATGATCATGTCTTTGATCCTGCCCACGATGTTGATGTAGCCCTCGCTGTCCATCGTCGCGAGGTCACCCGTGTGCATCCAGCGGCCGCGGTCGATCGCCTGCCTGGTCGCCTCGTCGTTGTTCCAGTAACCGAGCATGACCATGTAGCCCCGGCTGCACAGCTCACCGGGGGTGCCGCGTGGCACCACCGCGCCGGACTCCGGGTCGACGATCTTGATCTCGACGTGCGGGTGGACCCGCCCGACCGTCGCCACTCGCCGCTCGAGCGGATCGTCGGTGGTGCACTGCGTCGACACCGGCGACGTCTCCGTCATGCCGTAGGCGATGGTCATCTCCGGGATGTGCATCACCGTCTGCACCTTCTTCATGACCTCGACCGGGCACGGCGAGCCGGCCATGATGCCCGTGCGCAGCGAGGAGAAGTCGAAGTCCTTGAAGCGCGGATGGTCGAGCTCGGCGATGAACATGGTCGGGACGCCGTAGAGCGACGTGCACCGCTCGTCCTGGACCGTCTGCATCGTCAGCACCGGGTCGAAGGCTTCGGCGGGCACCACCATCGTCGCGCCGTGGGTCGTGCACGCCAAGTTGCCGAGGACCATGCCGAAGCAGTGGTAGAACGGCACCGGGATGCAGACCCGATCGTTCTCGGTGTACCTCAGCGTCTCGCCGATGAAGTAGCCGTTGTTGAGGATGTTGTGGTGCGTCAGGGTTGCGCCCTTCGGGAAGCCCGTCGTCCCTGACGTGTACTGGATGTTGATCGGGTCGTCGAACTGGAGCGTCGCCTCGACCTCGTGCAGCTCCTTGGCGCTCACCTTGGTCGCGTCGCGCTTCAGCGCGTCCCAACCGTCCGGCGCTGCCCCCTCCAGCACCAGCGCCTCACGCAGGTCGGGGCACCGGCCCTTGACCTCGGCCAGCATCGCGCGGTAGTCGGCCTGGCGGAAAGCCGCCGCCAGGATGAGGAACGTGACGCCGGACTGGTTCAGCGCGTACTCGAGCTCGTGAGTGCGGTAGGCAGGGTTGATGTTGACGAGGATCGCCCCTATCGCCGCGGTCGCGTACTGGACGATCACCCACTCGTATCGGTTCGGCGACCAGATACCCACGCGATCGCCCTTCCTGACGCCGCGAGCCATCAGTCCACGCGCGATCTCCTCGCACTGCTCGACGAGCTCCTTGTATGTCGCGCGGTATCCCTGCTGCGGGACGACGAGTGCATCGCGGTCGCCAAAGCGCGCGGCGGTGCGTCTCAGGTTGGTGAAGATGGGCTCGCCGAGGAGCGGTTGCTCGCTCGCTCCATGTGTATAGCTGAGCTCAGCCATTGCGCACTACCTCAAATGCAGTAGTCGAAAAAACTTACCCCTTGACATTGTCCTCCGATCGTCGCACCGTGATGACAGTTCGTTCTCCGTCCGGGTTCCGTCGAAGAGTCCACGCAAAGGTTGGCCTCCAAAAGTAGGCAACGGCCGTAAAGCGGCGCAGAAAACCAGAAGCGTGTCACCCGACGGCCTCCCGGTCGAGGCGGTGTCCGCTGCAGGCGCCGCCTCGTTTCTTTCCTGAGAGCAGTTGAACTCCTCCCCATTTGTGGGGAGGTGGCGCGAAGCGCCGGAGGGGCCTCGATAATTCGCGCTCGTGGCCGCGCTCCGCAACCGGCGCTTTCGCACCGTCCTGCTGGCGCTGGCCGGCTTGCCGGTCTCCGTCCTTTACGTGTGGCAGGCGCTCGTCCAGCCGATATTCCTGAACGGCTATCTCGGCGACTTCCAGGAAAGCTACATGCGCGCCGCGCAGCGGATCGCCGCCGGCCGCGATCCCTACGACCTGTGCGCGACGATGGGCTGCGTCGAGCCGACCGGGCCGCAGTACGTCATGCCGCCGGTACTGGCCTGGCTCCTGCAGCCGCTCGTCGGTGTCGACCCCCGCGCCATCACGATCGGCGACGTGCTCCTGCTGAACGCGTCGCTGGCGCTGTTCGTGTGGCTGACGCTGCGAGCGCTCCGGGTGCACGACTGGCAGGTCGTCGCGCTGCTGGTGCTGGTCGCCATCGCGTTCGAGCCGGTCGCCGGCAACGTCGCGGAGGGGCAGGTCAACCTCGTCCTGCTCGGCCTTTCGGGTGTTTGGTTCGCGGCCTGGACGCGCGATCGGTGGTGGGGAGGGGTCGCCCTCGGCGGGGCGGTGGCCGTGAAGCTTATCCAGGGCCCGGTCGTGCTCCTCGTGTTGTGGAGGCGGCGCTGGGCGATGCTCGCGGCGGCCGCCGCCACCGGCCTTGCGTTGTGGCTGGCAGGCGCGCCTCAGTACCTCTTCGAGTACCTGCTGAAGGTCCTGCCCGCCGTCAGCGGCGGCACGGGTTTCTTCGAGAACCACTCGCCGGGCGGTACGCTCGCCCGCCTGTTCGACCCGGACACGTTCGTCGCCGTGCGGGGCAGCCCGGCGCCCGCGCGGGCGTTGACCGTCGTGATCGCGATCGCCGTCCTGGCGGTCACGTTCTGGGGGCTGTGCAGGCCTGTAGAACACGCCCTCGAGGCCGCCACCCTCGTGTCGGGGACGCCGCTCGTCGCCTCGTACTCCTGGGGGACGCACCTCGTCCTGCTGCTGCTGCCGATGTACGTCCTGATCGTGTGGGCGCTGCCCCGGCGCGCCTGGCTCGTCCTAGGCCTGGTCGCGGTGGCCTGGGTGCTGATCGGGCCTGTGCACAAGTTGCTGCAGGCGCTGCTCGTGACCGGCTATGCGGATATCGCGGTCCTGCGCGTGCTCGCGGAGGCGGGGGTCGTCGCCATCGCGGCGCTGTGGATCGCGACCCTTATCGCGATCAGGCGCTCAGCGAACGGTCTTGATGCGGCTGACGAAGGTGGTGCCGAGGATCATGAAGACCACGGCGCTCGACAGCACGATCCGGTAGCCACCGTTCCCGTGGGGTCCGTTGAGTAGGTCGATCAGCGGACTGGCGAAGAAGGGAATGATCGCCTGCGGGAAAGTGAGCGCGACGTGGAACAGGCCCATGTCCTTGGCCGAAGCCTGCGGATCCGGCAGCGTATCGCAGGCGAGAGCCCAGTCCACCGCGTAGTAAAGGCCGTAGCCCACTCCGTAAACCACGGCGAAGGCCAGGACGATCGGCTGCGCGGTGGGGTAGAAGATTGCGAACGCCAGCGCGACCGCGGACTGCGCCGCCCCCGACGCGTAGACGAAGACCTTGCGCCGCTTGAGACGGTCCGAGATGAGCCCGCCGAAGAACCCGAACGGGACGGCCGCGACGACCATGACGAGCAGCCAGGTGGCTGTGAACGTATCCGCCTTGCCTCCGTCAAGGACGACGTCCTTGAAGAAGTTGAGAAGGTTGACCTGGACGACCGTGATCCCCGCCGAGACCATGAGGCGGGTGAAGATCACCCACGCGAGGTCGCCCTCGTGGAGCGGGCGCAGGAATTCGCTCACTCTCTGCCGAAACGGCATCGCGGGCGCGCGGACGACCACGCTCCTGCCCTCGCCTTGGGCGGCCCACAGCATGGGCGCGAGTGAGACGAGGACCACGATGGCGATGATCACGTACAGCAGCGGGGCATCGCCGAGGAGGGAGGTCGCGCCCGTGCCGGCTCCGATGCCGATGAGCGTCATGGTGCCGAGAAACCCGCTGGCCTTGCCGAACTGCTGCGCGGGGACGACGTCGGGCACGACGCCGGCGTAAGCCGCCCCGGCCGCGTTGAAGAAGAACTGGATGATCGCGTAGCCGGCGACCAGCTCTCCGTAACTGGTCGCGGCCGTCATCAGGAAGAGCCCGGGCATGGTGAGCAGCGTCCCGACCACGATGATCGGCCGCCGCCTGCCGAACCTGGTGTGGAGACGGTCCGACCAGGCGCCGACGATGGGCGGCACCGTCACCGCCAGGATCCCGCCGATGCCCGCGGCCAACCCGATGCCGGTGTTCTGGAAATCGCGCGGCACGAGGTGGTCGACGCGGTCCTGGAGCAGGACGGTGGAGATCGGAATCCAGAGAAAGAAGCTTCCGAACCAGAAGCTGCTCAGCGCGGAGTGCCAGAGATTCCCGAATCCGGCCTCGACGGGCTGGCGCACCGCGCCGGCCGTGGTCGCCATATCGGGTGCAAGGCTACTGTTAATAGGGTTTCTGCGGGTGACCCGGACGCTGTACTCTCTACCGGCCTAGCCGATGCCATCCATCCTGTCGCGCGCAAAAACGCTTCTGCTCGACCTGCCGGAACGCGGCAAGCTCGTGTATTGCCTCATGCGCGACGAGCGCGTGCCTGCGGCGCCGAAGGCCGTCCTTCTCGGCGCCCTGGGCGTGATCGTCAGCCCGCTCGACCTGCCGGCCTGGATCCCGGTCGCCGGCGAGCTGGACATGCTCGCGCTGGGCCTCATCGCGATCGAGACGTTCATCGAAGCGTGCCCGGCCGATATCCGGCGCGAGCACGAGGCGTTGCTGAAGGCGAAGCAGAGCGTGTGGGACCGAGACCTAAGGGATACTGTCTCCATCGCCCGCCACGGGACGAGGCGCTTGTTCGAAAGAATCCGTTCGCGAGTCCGCCACCGCGACGATTACGAATCCATACCGGAGGTCGGGTGAAGTGCGGGTCTTGCTGACGAAGGACGTCGAGAACGTCGGCCGTGCCGGCGATGTGAAGGAGGTCGCCGACGGCTACGGCCGCAACTACCTGTTGCGCCGCAAGCTGGCCATCGCGGCCGGCAGAGGCGCCGAGGCTGAGGCCAAGCGGCTCCGCGAGGCCGCGACCAAGCGCGAGACGAAGGAGCGCAGCGAGGCGCAGTCCATCGCGGACGAGATCGACAACAAGACGGTCGTGGTGCGGTTGAAGGTCGGGGCCGAGGACAAGGCGTTCGGCTCGATCACCAACCAGGACATCGCGGCGGCGTTGAAGGCGCAGCATCGGGTCGAGATCGACCGGCACAAGATCGACCTGAAGGAGCCGATCAGGACCCTCGGCGAGCATCAGGTGGCGTTGAAGCTGCACCGCGACGTGTCCGCCCACGTCAACGTGATCGTCACCCAGGACCGCTAGGGCGGCGTCCGTGGCCACAACGCTCACCCTCGCCGCAGGGCGGGTACCACCGCACGACCTCGACGCCGAGATCTCGGTCCTCGGCTCCATCCTCATCGAACCACTTTCGGTCGCCAAGGTCCTGCAGTTCCTGCACCCCGAGGATTTCTACCGGGAGAACAACGGGCAGATCTACCGCGCGGCCCTGGACCTCTTCGCCGCCGGCGAACCCATCGACAACGTCACCCTCGCCTCGCAGCTGCAGTCGATGGGGCTGCTCGAGCGCGTCGGAGGGCGGGCGCAGCTGGCGTCGATGCAGAGCGCGGTGCCGACGGCCGCCAACATCGAGTACTACGGCCGGATCGTCAAGGAGAAGGCGTACAAGCGCCGGCTGATCTCGGCGGGCGGGAACATCGCGGGGTTCGGGTACGACGACTCGGTCGAGGCCGAGGACGCCATCAACCAGGCGCAGTCGCTCGTGTTCGGGGTGGCGGACGACCGCGACCAGCGCGAGCTGGCGCGCCTGTACGACCTGCTCGGACCCGCCATGGAGCGGATCTCGGTGCTCATGGAGAGCGGGCAGGGGGTGGTGGGGATCCCGTCAGGGTTCCACGACCTGGACCGGATGACCGGCGGGTTCAAGGACAGCGACCTGATCATCATCGCGGGGCGGCCCTCGATGGGAAAGACCAGCCTGGCCCTGAACCTTGGCCTCTTCGCCGCGCTGGAGACGAAGAAGTCGGTGGCGATCTTCAGCCTCGAGATGTCGAAGGAGCAGCTGACCGAGCGCTTGCTCACGGAGCAGGCGCAGATCGACGCGCAGCGGCTGCACCGGGGTCTGCTGACGGAGGCGGAGTTCGATCGCGTGTCCAACGCGCTCGGACCGCTTGGAGAGGCGCAGATCTACATCGACGACACGCCGGTCATGGACGAGCTCACGCTTCAGCTCAAAGCACGCCAGGCCAAGATGCGGCACAACGTCGACATGATCCTCATCGACTACTTGCAGCTGATGCACGGCCGCGCACGCGGCGACGACAAACGGGTGCAGGAGGTCTCGGCGATCTCCCGCGCGCTC
>CBJLKR010000096.1:0-8651 GCA_966423695.1 uncultured bacterium
CGTGCTCGCCACGCAAGCCGGCGTCGCGATCGCGAACGCCTCGCTGTACGAGGAGGTGCGGGCGCGCGAGCGCTGGCTCGACGCGCTGCGCGACATCACGACCCAGGTGCTGTCCAGCGCGCAGGAGACGGACCTGCTCGAGAGCATCGCCGAGCACGCGCGCGACCTTGCCGGCGCCGCCGCCGCCTCGATCGTGACCGCGACCGCGACGCCGGGCGAGCTCGTGGTCGCCGCGGCCGCGGGCGCTCGCGCGAACGAGCTGCGCGGACAGCGCATGCCCGCCGACGCATCGATCTCGGGCTCGGTGATGCGCAGCGGCAAGGGGGTCATGTACGAGGACGTGAGCGCTGAGTCCGGCGGCTACCAGCCGATCATCGACATCGGCCACCATGGACCGGCGTTTTTCGTGCCCCTGCGGGTTCCGGGCGGAGTCGCCGGCACTCTGATGGTGGCCAACCTCAGGGGCGGCAAGCGCTTCACGCCGCGCACGCGACAGCTCGTCGAAAGCCTCGCCGACGCGGCGTCCGTCGCCCTCGAGTACGACCGCGCGCAGTCCGAGCTTCGGCGCCTCGGCCTGATGGAGGAGCGCGAACGGATCGCCAAGGAGCTTCACGACGGCATCATCCAGTCCCTCTTCGCGGTCGGCATGAGCCTGCAGGGCACCGCCCTCATGACGGGCAACAGCGAGACGAGCGCCCGCATCGAGCGGGCGGTCGAGGAGCTCGACCGCGTGATCCGCGACCTGCGCAACTACATCTTCGGCCTGCGCCCCGGCATCCTCGCCGACCGCCAGCTCGACCAGGCGCTGCGCGACCTGGGCGAGCAGATGGAGTCGCGTTCACGCGAAAAGGTCGACGTCAGCATCGACGCCGCGCTGGCGGCCGCGCTGTCGAACCGCTCGGCGGACATCGTGCAGCTGACGCGCGAGGCTCTGTCCAACGTCGCCCGCCACGCGCGGGCCAACCGGGCGGCGGTTCGCCTCGAGCGGCGCGGCGCGCAGGCGGTGCTGACGGTCGAAGACGACGGTGTGGGTATGCCGGCCAACACGAACTCGCACGGCAACGGCATGCGCAACATGCGAGAGCGTGCCGCCAAGCTGGGGGGGACGCTCGACGTCCGGAGCGATGCCGGCGAGGGCACCACGCTGCGGTTCACCTTCCCGGTCTAGGGCCGCATGTCCCTCTCGGTCCGGGACCCTCAGCCTTACGCGCCGGGCGCATTCTTTGGCAGCATGTAGGCGATGGCCGAACGAATCCGCGTGCTCCTCGTCGACGACCACGAGGTGGTCCGCGACGGGGTCAAGGCGCTGATCAACGCCAACGACGATCTGACGGTGGTCGCCGAGGCCGGCACGGTCAAGGAGGCGATCGCGCAGGCGGAGCGCACGCGGCCCGACGTGGTCGTCATGGACGTCCGCCTCGCCGACGGCAGCGGCATCGAGGCGACACGCGAGATTCGCGCCAAGCTCGAGAAAACGCAGGTCCTGATGCTGACGTCGTTCGCCGACGACGAGGCTCTCTTCGCGTCGATCATGGCCGGCGCGGCCGGTTACGTGCTCAAGCAGATCCGCGGCGGTGAGCTCGTGCGTGCGATCCGCGAGGTGGGAGCGGGGAGGAGCCTGCTCGACCCCGAGGTGACGCGCTCGGTGCTCGAGCGTCTGCGCAAGGGCAAGACGATGCGCGACGAGAAGCTCGCCCGGCTGTCGGCGCAGGAGGAGCGGATCCTCATGCTCGTCTCCCGCGGGATGACGAACGGCCAGATCGGCAAAGAGCTGAAGCTCGCCGAGAAGACGGTCAAGAACTACGTCTCGACGATCCTTTCCAAGCTCGAGGTGGCGCGGCGCGCCGAGGCGGCGGCGTACCTGGCCCGGCACACGACGACGCCAGGAGCTACCGGCTAGCCACCGACCGGTTCAGCTTCTCCGCGATCGACTCGGCGAGCTCCCTCACGGTGCCCTCGGCCACGTTGTGCATCAGCGCCTCGTCCAGCTGCTCCCCGACCTTGCCCAGCGGCGGTTGGTACATGCCGCTGACCGTCAGCCGCGTCTCCTCGCTGCTCACCGGCGACAGCTCGACCTTCCCGTTCATCTCCGGCAACAGCCTGCGGCCGAACGTCGGCTTCCACGAGATGGGGATCACCGCCCACGTCGCGGTCCTGACCGGCTCGCCGAACTCGATCGTCACCCGCTTGCGCACCGGCACCCCGCCGACGTGGACGCCCACCGACTTGGGGAACCACTTCGAGGGGTCCTCGAGCAGGGCCGCGCTGAGCCGCTTGACCGGCTGCTGAAGGTGGACGGAGTGCTGCACGTGCACGCGTCTAGCCCTCGGAGGAGTCCTTCTTCGAATCGCCGCCAAGCTTCCGGAGCGCCCACCGGATCGGGTCGAAGTAGACGTCGTCCATGCGCTCCTTGAGCGGGATGATCCCATTGTCGGTGATCTTGATGTGCTCGGGGCACACCTCGGTGCAGCACTTGGTGATGTTGCAGTAGCCGACCCCGGCCTTCTCGCGCAAGAGAGGCGTCCGGTCGAGCGTGTCCTTGGGGTGCATCTCCAGCGATGCGATCCGGATCATGAAGCGCGGCCCGTAGAACGCCTGCTTGGCGTCGTGCGCGCGCAGTACGTGGCAGACGTCCTGGCACAGGAAGCACTCGATGCACTTGCGGAACTCCATGCTTCGCTCGACGTCCTTCTGCTGCATGCGCCACGGCTCGCTGCTGTGCAGGTCCTTGTCGCTGGGCGTGAAGGGCGGGATCTGCTTGTTGACCTCGTAGTTCCAGCTCACGTCCGTGACGAGGTCTTTGATGACGGGGAACGTCTTCATCGGCCGCACCGTGACGCTGGCGCCGTACTCCGAGATCGGCGTCTTGCACATCAGGCGCGGGAAGCCGTCGATCTCGGCCGAGCACGACCCGCATTTCGCCGCCTTGCAGTTCCAGCGCACCGCGAGGTCAGAGGCGAGGTTCGACTGGACCCAGAGCACCGCGTCGAGGACGACCATGCCCTCTCGCACCGGGACGCGGTAGGAGACGTAGTCGCCGCCCGAGGAGTCGCCACGCCAGATCCGCAGGTCGAGGTCGGAGATCTCGGTCGGCGCGCTCGTGCTCGTGCTCACTCTCTCTCCTCGGGGGTGTAGCGGGCGTACGAGTGGTGGACCGCCTCCGCGAGGAAGTCCGGCATCTGCGGTCGTTTCTCGGGCCGGACGGCCATTCCGTCGGCGGTCTTCTCGACTATTAAGTTGACGTCGCCGAACGCGTCGTCGAGCTTCGGATAATCGGAGCGAGCGTGCGCGCCCCGGCTCTCCTTGCGCTCCAGCGCCGACCGCAGCAGCGCCTCCGCGTTGATCAGCATCGAGTGCAGGTCGATCGCGGTATGCCAGCCCGGATTGAACGCCAGCGCGCGCGAGCCTCCCGTGCCGCAGTCCTTCGCGCGCGAGCCGATCTCGACTATGACCTTGAGCCCTTCCTCCAGGCCGGCCTCGTCGCGCACGATCGGCGCGAACCTGGTCAGAGCGTCCTGGATCTCGCCCATGAGCTTGAAGGGGCTCTCGCCCGCCGGCCGCTCGAGCGGCGCCATCAGGGCCGCGACGGCGCCGTCGACCTCCCGAGGGTCGAGCTTTGCCTTCGCCACCTTGGCGTTCGTCTTCGCCGCCGCCGCCGCGGCGTCGCCGCCGCGCTTGCCGAAGACCAGGAGGTCGCTCAGCGAGTTACCGCCGAGCCGGTTGGCGCCGTGGAGCCCGGCCGCGACCTCGCCGGCGGCGAACAGGCCGGGCACCGTGGTCGCGCCGGTTTCGGCGTCGACGCGGACGCCGCCCATCGCGTAATGGATGGTCGGCGCGACCTCCATTGGCTGCCTGGTGATGTCCACCTTGGCCAGCTTCAGGAACTGCTCGTACATCGAAGGCAGCTTGCTCTTGATGTACTCGGGCTTGCGATGGGTGATGTCGAGGTAGGCGCCCCCGTGCGGCGTGCCCCTGCCCGCCGCCACCTCGGAGTTGATGGCGCGGGCCACCACGTCACGCGACGAGAGCTCCATGCGCTCGTGGTCGTAGCGCTCCATGAAACGCTCGCCGTCCTTGTTGCGCAGGACGCCTCCCTCCCCGCGCACGCCCTCGGTGACGAGGATGCCGCGCACGCCGGCCGGCCACACCATGCCGGTGGGGTGAAACTGCACCATCTCCATATCGCGCAGCTGCGCGCCCGCGTCGTAGGCGAGCGCCGTGCCGTCGCCTGTGCACTCCCAGGAGTTCGAGGTGACGCGGTACATCTTGCCCGTGCCGCCCGTCGCGAGGAGCAGCGATGCACACCGATAGAGGATCAAGGAGCCGTCCTTGCGCCTGTAGGCGAGCGCCCCGGCGATGCGGCCGTCCGACCTCAGGAGCTTGAAGACCGTCACCTCCATGTGCACGTCGACACCCTTGGTGTGCACAGCGCGGTCCTGCAGGGTGCGGATGATCTCGAGGCCCGTGCGGTCGCCGATATGCGCGAGCCGGGGGTAGGTGTGGGCGCCGAACGGGCGCTGGTGAATCCGGCCCTGCCACGTCCGGTCGAACACGGCGCCCCAGCGCTCGAGCTCGAGCACCCGCTCGGGCGACTCGCGCGCGTGCAGCTCGGCCATGTGCCAGTCGTTGATGAGCTTGCCGCCCTTCATGGTGTCGGCGAAGTGCACCTCCCACGAGTCCTGGTAAGCCACGTTGTGCATCGCGGCCGCGACGCCGCCCTCCGCCATCACGGTGTGCGCCTTGCCCAGCAGCGATTTGCACACGATGAGCACCCTGGCGCCTTCCTCCGCCGCGGCGATCGCCCCGCGCAGGCCGGCGCCGCCCGCGCCCAGGACGAGCACGTCGGTCTCGACGGTCTCGTACGCGGGCGTGCTCACGAGATCCACCGCGGGTCGTGCAGAACGCCGCTCAGCAAAAGCCGGATGTAGGCGTCGGTGAACCAGACCGAGAACAGGCTCGCCCACGCCCAGCGGTCGTGCCTGATGTTGAGCAACGTCACGCCCTTCCACAGCCGCCAGCGGGCCCGCGCGACCCGGGAGCACGAAAAGCAGTCCAGCTCGCCGCCGGCAAGGTGACGCAGCGCGTGGCAGCCGAACGTGTAACCGGCGAGCAGCACCAGGTTGACCACCATGAGCACAGTCCCCAGGCCGATGCCGAACCGGCCGCCGAAGTCGAAGGCGACGACGGCGTCGAAGATCAGGATGAGGACCTGGACGACGATCACGTAGAACGTGAATCGGTGCAGGTTGTTCAGCACCCAGGGGAAGCGCGTTTCGCCGTGATAGCGTCCCCGACCCGGCTCGGGTACCGCGCAGGATCGCGGATGCCAGAAGAACGACCGGAAATACGCCTTGCGGTAGTAGTAGCAGGTGGCGCGGAAGATGAGAGGGGCCCACACGACGAGCACGCCGGGCGGGATGCGGCCGAGCGTGATCAGCGGCGACTCGAAGGGCGACAGGTACGGCGGGTACTGGCTGACGGGCTGGAACAGCACCACCCACGCCGTGTAGACGCCGAAGAGCGTGAGGATCGTGACGACGAAGGTGGGGTACAGCCAGTTGGGGAGCGAGCTGTACGGGTTGCGGACGACCTGCCTTCCGGCCTCTGGTCTCTCCGCGGTGCGCTCAGCTACAGCCAAGTTTCAGTGCCCCAATCTAGCGAAGTCGCAGGGATGAAAAGAGCCTCGGTGGCTTTCGCCACCGAGGCTTACCGTCCGTGGGTTGATGTCTAGACCTTGGCCGCGGCGGCCGTGTTCTTCGGAACTACGACCCTTGCCGGCTTGCGGTACGCGACGAAGATCTCGAACAACAGCGCGCCGAGCACGCCGATCGCCGCGATCAGCAGGCCCCACGCCGCGTAGATCGTGTAGGTCCCGACCGTCCACCAGCCGTATGCGTTCAGCAGGTTGCCACGTAGCGCCTCACCCTTGAACAGGGTGTCGCGCTGGCCCTGCATGGTCGCGATCTGCTTGCCGAGGGCTGCGTACTGGGGGTCGTCCTTGGCCAGCACGGCCTGCTGCGCCTGCAGCGCCGAAATCTTGGGACCGATCGAGGCGTAGGTGTCGCCCTTGGCGACTTTCTGGAGGTGGATGGCGATGAAGTCGTTGGCGTAGATGCGCGCCTGGTTGCCGTCGGTCACCTGGTTGCCGGCCTGGTCGCGGATCTCCTGCGGGAACTCCGCCGGGTCGAGCGCGCCGCCGGTCTTGACCTGGTCCTGCGCGGGGAAGTAGATCTGCTGCGCGGTCAGCTCGTCCTTGATCTGGTTCGTGGTGAAGGCGCCGATGGAGAAGGCGAAGCCCGCCCCACCCGCGAAGACGATGACCATGAAGGCCTGGAGAACCATGATTCGCCACCGAATTGCCGAGTTCACGTGAGTTTCCTCCTAAAACTTGTTCCTCGTTGCCGAGGTTTGTCTCTGACTGAGCTCCGGACGGCTCACCTGTAGTCTTCGTCCGGACCGTCGTATTCGGTTCGTGCCGGGTGGCCCGACCCGGCGGGCCGATGGTCCCGGCGCAAAAGTGACCATCGGCCCCACGCCCTAAACCGTGGCGAAGGTCTCGACGCCGGGCACCGTCTCCAGCTCCTTGACCTTCACCGGGATCGGCCCCTTGGCGACCAGCACCGGGATCTGCGCCAGCTGCATCACCTTGTGCGTCACGCTTCCGAGCAGCAGGCCCTGCACGTCGGACAGGCCGCGGGAGCCCATGACGATCAGCTCCGAGCGCAGTGTGTCGGCGGTCTCGACGATGTTCTTCGCGACGTGCCCGGCGGCGACGTCGTGCACCTCGCCCGAGGCGGGTACGCTCAGGTCCGCGAACGCCTTGACGGCGTCGGCGACGAGGCGGGTCGCGTCCGCCGGCGTCTCGGTGCTGTAGACCGCCGCCCGGCCGCGGTCGTGCTCGCTCACGTGCAGGACGAAGACCTCGCTGTGGAACTTGCGCGCCACCTCGAGCGCGGTCGGGATGACCAGACGGGAATAGTCCGACCCGTCTACGGCGACGAGTATCCGGTTGAACATGTGCACTTCACCTCCAAAGTTGAGGTCACTTTCCATCGCCCGTGCCAGGCGGCACAGGGGCGATCGGCCCGCCGCCGACGGGGCGTCTGTCAACTCCCTGCCCGCGACGCGGGCGGTAGGTTGGGGCGGTGACGGAAACCGAACCGCCTCTCGCAGGCAGCTCGGCGACGATCCTCTTTGCGACCGGGGCGGCTGTCGCCGCCGGTGCCGTGGCCTGGGTGCTGGGGGCGGCGGCCATCGCGGACGCGGCCTGGGCGGCGGCCGTGCTGATCGCGCTCGTGCCCCTGACGGTCTCGGTCGTCCACGATTTGATCCGGCGCGACACCGGCGTCGACCTCATCGCCCTGCTCGCCATGGCGGGAGCCCTGATCCTCGGACAGTTCCTGGCGGGCGCCGTCATCGGCCTGATGCTTTCGGGCGGCCAGGCGCTCGAGCGCTTCGCCGGAGCACGCGCCCGCCGCGAGCTTTCGGCGCTCGTCTCGCGCGCGCCGCGGACGGTGCACCGCTACGAGCCGCTGGGGCTGGTGTCGCGCGACGTGGGCGAGGTCTCGCCCGGCGACGTGCTCCTCGTCAAACCGGGGGAGGTGGTGCCGGTCGACGGTGCCGTCGCGTCCGAGTCGGCGGTGCTCGACGAGTCGGCCTTGACGGGGGAATCCCTTCCGGTCGACCGCGCCGAGGGTGAGCGCACCCGCAGCGGCGTGGTCAACGCCGGCCCGCCGTTCGACCTCCGCGCGCTGAGCACGGCCGAGACCAGCACCTACGCGGGCATCGTGCGCCTGGTCCGCGAAGCGCAGGCGAGCAAGGCTCCGTTCGTCCGCCTCGCCGACCGCTACGCGTTGTGGTTCCTTCCCCTGACGCTCGTCGCGGCCGCCGGCGCATGGTTGGTCTCGGGCGACCCGGTCCGGGCCCTCGCCGTGCTCGTGGTCGCCACCCCTTGCCCGCTCATCCTCGCGGCGCCGGTCGCGATCGTGGCCGGGATCTCGCGCGCGGCGAACCGCGGCGTCATCGTCAAAGGCGGCGGCGCCCTGGAGATGCTGGCCCGGGCGCGCACGCTGGTCTTCGACAAGACCGGCACGTTGACGACGGGGGTGGCCCGCGTCGAGAGCGTGGAGGCGTACGACGGCGTTCCCCAGGACGAGGTGCTCCGCCTGGCCGCGTCCCTGGACCAGGTCTCGGCCCACGTCTTCGCCGAGAGCGTCGTCGCCGCGGCGGCCGCGAGGCGGCTTCCGCTCGAGATGCCCGAAGAGGTCCGCGACTACCCCGGCATGGGCATCGAGGGCGTGGTCGGCGGGAAGCGTCTGGCTCTCGGGCAGGCGCGATGGCTCGGGATCGCCAAGAAGCTGCGCGAGGGCACGTCCGCCGTCTACGTCGCGGTCGACGGCAAGCCCGCCGGGGCGCTGGTGATGTCCGACCCCGTGCGCCAGGAGACGCCGGCGGCGCTCCGCGCCCTCCGCGCGGCCGGCATCCGGCGGGTGGTGCTCCTGAGCGGCGACCATCGGTCCGTGGCGGAGGCGGTCGGCGGTGCGCTGGGCGTCGACGATGTGCTGTACGAGCAGAGCCCGGAGCAGAAGGTCGAGGCCGTCGGGCACGAGCGGCGTCACGCCGTGACGGTGATGGTGGGTGACGGCATCAAC
>CBJLKR010000097.1:0-8613 GCA_966423695.1 uncultured bacterium
TCGGCCTCGAGCTCGGGCGGGCAAAGGCCGCGCGTGATCGCCGTGGTCACCAGGCCCGAACCGAGAGGCTTGGTCAGGAACAGGACGTCCCCGGCGCTCGCGCCGCCGTGCGCGATCGCGCGAGCGGGATTCACCTCGCCGATCACCGCGTAGCCGAACTTCGGCTCCGGGTCGTCGACGGAGTGGCCCCCGACAAACGGGACGGCGAACTCTCCGCGCTTGGCCGCGCCGCCGGCGACGATCCTCTCCAACAGGCCGGCTCCAAGCTTGCCGCGTGGGAAGGCGGTGATGCTGAGCGCGAACAGCGGCCGTCCGCCCACGGCGTAGACATCGCTCAAGGCATTCGCGGCGGCGATCGCGCCGTACGCGAACGGGTCGTCGACGATGGGCGTGAAGAAGTCGACGGTCGCGACCAGGGCGCGATTGCGCGCGATTCGATAGACCGCGGCGTCGTCGCGCGCGGCGGCATCGCTGAGCACGTTGGGGTCGACGATCGGGGGCAGCGCCCCGAGAACCTGCCCTAGCTCCACTGGGCTGAGCTTGCAGGCTCAACCGGCCCCGTGGCTGTACTCCGTCAACCGCAGCGGTGAAAGCTGCTCCATTCGCTGGTTAGTATCGACACCCTGATGCCGCTCGTGTTCGCCGCCATCGCGCCGCACGGGGGCATCGCCATCGCCGAGGCGTGCTCGCCCGAAGAGCGCGACGTAGCCGCCAAGACGCGTGCAGGCATGGAAGAGCTCGGCCGTCGCTTCGACGCCGCGAGGCCTGACGTCGCCATCGTCGCGACGCCGCACAACGTCCACATCGCCAACGCGCTGGGCGTCATCGTGGCGGGCCGCGTCGCGGGCCGGCTCGACGGCGCCACGCCACCCATCGAGCTCGACGTGCCGTCCGATACCGAGCTGGCGTGGGAGCTGCTCGATGAGATCGCGTCCGCCCACGTCTCCGTCGCGGCCGTCAGCTTTGGCTCGAACGACCCGTCGACGGCGGTGGCGCCGATGGACTGGGGCGTGCTCATCCCGCTCTGGTTCATGGGCGGCCGCAGGAACCCCGCAGTCCCGGCCCTGGTCGTCACCCCCGCCCGGGACCTGCCCCCGGCGGATCACGTCGCCGCGGGGGCCGCGATCGCTCGCGTTGCGGCTCGCTCGGATCGCCGTGTCGCCCTGATCGCAAGCGCCGATCACGGCCACGCCCACGACCCCGCCGGTCCTTACGGATTCGACCCGACCGCGGCCGCGTACGACGCGCTCGTCGCGGACCTCGTCGGCTCGAACCGGCTGGGCGGCTTGCTCGACATCCCGCGCGAGATGGTCGAGAGCGCCAAGGCCGACAGCTGGTGGCAGATGCTGATCCTCCACGGAGCCGTGGATGGCTGGCGTGGCTCCCTGATCAGCTACGAGGCGCCGACGTATTTCGGCATGTTGACCGCGGCATTCGAACCTAGCTGATCGAGGTCAGCTCCAGCCGCCGGGCGACAGCGCGCTTGAGCGCCGGGAAGGCGTCGAACTCCGGGTCCTCCGCGAGCACCCTTTCCGCCTCTTGCCTGATCTCGCTCAACAGCTCGGGCTGAAGCAGCGCTTCCATGGCGACGTCCGACAGTCCATGCTGCCGCGGCCCCATCAGCTCGCCCATGCCTCGGATGTTCATGTCCTCGCGTGCCAGCTCGAATCCATCCTGGATCCGCGCCACCAGCGCGAGCCGCCTGGCTGCGGCCTCGGAAGGTTCGTCGCTCAGCAGCAGGCAGTGGCTTCGCGCCGCGCCGCGGCCGACGCGACCGCGGAACTGGTGGAGCTGCGCGAGCCCGAACCGCTCGGCGCCCTCGATCACCATCACGCTCGCGTTGGGAACGTCGACGCCGACCTCGACGACCGCGGTGGCGACGAGAACCTGGATCTCGCCCGCCACGAACCGCCGCATGACCTCGTCCTTGTCCTTCAGCCGGCCGTGAACCAGGCCCAGGCGTAGGTCCGGGAAGACTTCCCTCTGAAGACGCTCGGCCTCCACGGTCGCCGAGCGGGCGGCCAGCGTCTCCGATTCTTCGATCAAGGGACAGATCACAAAGGCCTGGTGGCCGGCCGCCACCTCACGCCGCACGAGGTCGTACGCGCGGCCGCGATGCTCGGGGTCGATGACCTCGGTTTCGACAGGCGTCCGTCCGGGCGGCATCTCGTCGATGACGGAGACCGCCATCTCGCCGTAGAGGGCGAGCGCGAGCGTGCGCGGAATGGGCGTCGCGGTCATGGCCAGGAAGTGCGGCCGGCCGCGGCCCTTCCCACGAAGCAGCTCGCGCTGCCGAGTGCCGAAGCGGTGCTGCTCGTCGACGACCGCCAGCCCGAGGTCGAAGAAATTCACGTCGTCCTCGATCAGCGCGTGCGTTCCTACCACCAGCGCGCACTGGCCGTTCGCGGCCGCGTCGCGCACACGCCGTCTCTCCGGAGCGCTCTGCCCGCTGACCAGGAGCTCGACCTTCAGGTCGGGAAACGAGTCCTCGAGGTAGGTTCGGAACTTGCCGAGGTGCTGCCGGGCCAGGATCTCCGTCGGCGCCATGACCACCGTCTGCATCCCGGCGGCGTGGGCCATCGCCGCGCAGGCGGCCGCGACCGCGGTCTTCCCGGACCCGACATCGCCGTTGAGCAGCCTGTTCATGGGCACGGCGAGCGCCATGTCCTTGAATGCCTCCCAGGTGGCCTGCCGCTGCGCGCGCGTGAGCTCAAAGCCAAGCCCGGCCTTGAACGTGTCGATGACCTCCTGCCGGTACGGGATCGCGGCGGCGGGCTCGATGGCCATGCGCGCGCGCATGAGAGCGAAAGCTGCCTGCAGCTCGAACAGCTCCGCGAACGCCATCCGCTCTTGCGCACGCGCGAAGTCGCGCTGGTCGCGGGGCCGGTGCCCGAGGCGCACCGCCTCGGCCACCTCCATGAGGTCGTGGCGGCTGCGGACCTGCTCGGGCAGGAGGTCTTCGAGCCGATCGGCGAGAGGCAGCGCGGCGTCGACCCACTCGGCGACCTTGCGCGAAGTCAGGCCGTTCACGACGTGGTACCTCGGCGTCATACCTCCGACCTGCCGGGGCGACCGGTCGCCGTCGGAGTCGAGCTTCTCGTGCCGCGGGTTGGTCATCCCGGGAATGCCCCGATAGGTCGACTTCTCGACCTCGCCGGCAAAGGCGGCGCGGTCGCCCTCGTGAAGCTGCTTGAGGATCCACTCCGCGTTGAACCAGACCACGCGCATCCGGCTCCCTTCGTCGTCGGCGACGGTGGCTTCGACGAGGCGCAGGCGCCGGCGCGGCGTCGTGATGAGCTTGATCTCGACTATCGTGCCGACCACGGTGGCGCTCGTTCCGGGCACGAGCTGCGCGACGCGCGTCACCGAGTAGTCGTCCCACGCGTACGGGAGCGTGAGCAGGAGGTCGCGGATCGTGTCGATGCCGAGCCTGCCCAGCCTGGCGGCCGCGGCCGGGCCGACTCCGGCCAGCTGGCCGACCGGCGAGTCGAGCGTGCGCGGCAGGGCGATGATGGGCATCCTTCCTCCCACTAATAATGGATTTCGTGTCCAGCGGTCTTTACAGCGAGGACTCGATCACGCGCCAGGTGAACCGCGAGAACGTGCTGATGCTCGGCGGCGGCCGGGCGCTGCTGATGCAGCTCGCGCACCCCTCGGTCGCAGCTGGCGTCGACGAGCATTCGGACTTCCGCCGCCGCCCCCTGTACCGGCTGCGCCGAACCATCCGGCTGACGATGGCCATCGTGTTCGGCGACCGCGAGACCGCGCTGGCCGCCGCGCGAGCGGTGAACAACGCGCACGCGGGCGTGCGCGGCGAGGGCTACCACGCCATGGACCCGGATCTCCTGCTGTGGGTCCACGCCACGCTGGTCGACTCGGCGCTGCTGACGTACGAGACGTTCGTCCATCCGCTTGCCGAGAGCGAGCGCGAGGCGTTCTTCCAGGAGTCGAAGCTGTTGGGGACGATGCTCGGCATCCCCGAGAACCGCTTCCCCGCCACGCATCGCGACTTCGCCGACTACATGGACGCCATGGTCGCCGGCGGAACGGTGCGGGTCGGGCCCAGAGCGCTTGACCTCGGGCGCCTCGTCGTGCGGCCCCGCGTCCTGCGCCTGCCCGGGCCGGTTTTCGTCCCGCTCGAGATCGTCACCGCGGGTCTGCTTCCGAAGGCACTCCGGGAGCAGTACGGACTGGCCTGGGGCAGATCGCGGCAGCGCCTCTACAGGCTCACGATCAGGACTGTGCCCAGGGTCGTCGCCATGACTCCGCCGGTGTTGCGCGTCTGGCCGCTGCCCGGCCGAAACGTCTCGCTCGGCTGGGCTATGAGCCCTTGAGGTAGACCAAACCCAGGGCCTTCGGACCCGTGTGCGTGCCGAGCACACATCCGATCTGCCCGATGGGCACGTCCAGGTCGGGCAGCTCCTGACGAAGCTGGGTGGCGATTTCGGCCGCCTCGTCCGGCGCCTGGGCGTGCATGACCGCGACCATCTCCACCGGCATCTCGCCGCGGAAGAACTCGATCATGCGCGGGATCGCACGCGACCGCGTGCGCACGCGGTCGACCGACTTGATCTCCTTGTCGGCGACCAGGAGGAGCGGCTTCAGGTCGAGCATCGTCCCGATCATCGCCTGGGCACGGCTGACGCGGCCGCCCATCTCGACGTAGCGCAGCGTGTCCAGCAGCGCCAGCACACGTGTCCTGGGCACGCGTTTCCGCACCTCCTCGGTGGCCTGGTCAAGGGTCGCGGACTCGGCCGCGATTCGGCAAAGGAACGCGATCGGCATCGATACGGTCTGGCTGTCGACGACCTCGACCCTGAAGCCGTCCACCGACGAGGCGCCGACCCGCGCCGCCTCGGCCGTGGCCGACAGCTGCTGGCCGATGTGGATCGAGATGCATCCGTCGTGCTTCTCGGCCAGCCGGCGGTACACGTCGGCGAACTCGCCCGGAGACGGCGCAGACGTCGTGGGCAGCGATGACGACGCCGCCAGCCGCGCGAAGAACTGGTCGTCGGTCATGTCGACGCGATCGCGGAAGGACTCCTTCCCGAACAGCACCTTCAGCGGCACGACCTCGATCCCGTACTGCTCGCGCCAGGCGTCGGGCAGGTCGGCGGTCGAGTCGGTGACGATCGCGAAGCTGCGACTCAACGTGGCGAGCTATTCGACGGAGAGGATGAACGGGTAGTGAAGCTGCCCGCCCTGCTGCACCTCGACCTCCAGGCCGGGGTAGCTCGAGCGGATCTCCGACTCGAGACGTGACAGCTCGGCGTCGGTCGCCTGCTCCCCGCGGTAGACGGTCACCAGCTCGTACGCGTCCGGCCCCAGCCTGCCGAGAGCCCGCTTCACCACGTCGGCGTAGTCGCCGCCCGCGAACTCGAGCCTGTCGTTGATGAGGCCGATGACGTCCCCTTTCTTCACGCGCACGCCGTTGGACCGCGTGTCACGGACGGCATGTGTCACCTCGATGGTCTGCACGCGGTCCGCCTCGGCCTTCATGGCCCGCACGTTCTCGACGGCCGGGCGCTCAGGCCGGAACGCCACGACGGCCGATACGCCCTGCGGCACGCTGTGGGTCTCGACGACGTCGACCTTCTTCGCGGTGAGGCCGACAACCTGTTTGGCCGCGGCGATCACGTTGCCGTTGTTCGGCAGCAAGATGACCTCGTCGTAGGGGACCGACTCGATCGCGGTGAGCATGTCCTGCGTGCTGGGGTTCATCGTCTGGCCGCCCTCGATGATCGCGTCGACGCCCAGGCCGCGGAAGATGTCAACCAGCCCGCGGCCGGCGACGACCGCGACGATGCCGACGCCGTTGGCGCGCCGCACGGCAGGCGCCGCGACGGCGCCGTTCCCCGCGGCCTCCGGCGCGCCCGCGCCTTGAAGGATGCGCCGGTGCTGCGTCGACATATCGCCGACGTTCAGCTTCAGCAGCCTTCCATAGCCGCCGGCCAGGTTGATCACGCGGGTCGGGTCGTCGGTGTGCACGTGCACCTTGACCAGCTCCGGCTCGCCGACGACTAAAACCGAGTTGCCCAGCGCCTCGAGCTGGTTTCGGATCAGCTCGGTGTCGAGGTTTGTGCCCTCGACGAGGAACTCGGTGCAGTAGCCCCACCCGCCCTCGGGCAGGTCGAGCGCTATCTGCGCGGCCGGGATGACAGGCTGCTTCGTCGTCGCCATCGCGGGCACCGCCGCGTCCGACTCCTCGACCGTCTTCAGCATGCCTTCGAGGATTAGCTGCAGGCCGCAACCGCCGGCGTCGACGACGCCCGCCTCGCGCAGGATCTGCAGCTGGCTCGGCGTCGTCTGGACCGCGGCACGCGCTCCGGCCGCCGCGGCGGCGATGACGCGAGGCACCGTCGCGTCCGGTGCGGCGGCGGCGGTGGCAGCGGCTCGGCCGGCCTCACGCGCCACGGTGAGGATCGTGCCCTCGGTCGGCTTGTTGACCGCGCGATACGCGGCGTTCGCCGCCTCCTCGAAAGCGGCCGCCAGCTCCGCCGGCGTCAACGAGGCCTTGCCCTCGACGGCGCGCGCGAAGCCGCGGAAGATCTGGGACAGGATCACGCCCGAGTTGCCTCGCGCGCCCATCAGGCTTCCGTGCGAGGCGAGCTTGGCGATCTTGCTGACCTCGGCTGCGTTCGACTCCTTCACGTCCTCGACCGCGGACTGGAGCGTGAGGAGCATGTTCGTACCGGTGTCGCCGTCGGGCACCGGGAAGACGTTGAGGCGGTTGACCTCCTCGTGGTTGCTGGCGAGCCAGCTCAGGCTGCCGAGCAGCGCCCGTTTGAACAGAGGGCCGTCAACGCCCACGGTCCGGGAAGCCACCATCGCCTAGCGGCTCTCTTCGCGAACGCCCTGGACGTTGACGTTGACTCGGACGACGGGCACGTTGACCGACCGCTCGACCTCGAACTTGACCGTCTCCTGAAGGTTGTGCGCCACCTCGGTGATGCGGATGCCGTACTGGACGATGACGTAGACGTCGATGACGAGGCCCTCGTCCGTCTGCTCCACGTCGACGCCCTTGTCGACGTGCTCGCGCCGCAGGAGCTCGGCGAAGCCCTCGCGCAGCCCGCGCCCGGCCATGCCGCTGATCCCATAGCAGCGCATCGCGGCGTGGCCCGCGATGGCCGCGACCGCGGACGGAAAGACCTCGATCCGGCCCCACTGCCGGGACTGGATCAGCGCGGTCGTCGTCTTGGAGGCCATCAGAGGCCTCATGGTACAATTCGGGTCCGCGCCCAAGCGTTCGCTCGCTGGTGCGCACAACTCCAGCCGGGTGCCCTGCGCGCCCGGCGCAGCCGGAAGGTACTCCATGGCCAAGCAGTGCGCGATCTGCGGCAAGACACCGCAGTACGGACATCACGTCAGCCACGCCAAGAACCGGGTCAACCGGAGGTTCATGCCGAACCTCCAGATGGGCCGCGTCACGGTGTCGGGGAAGACGTTCCGGGCGCGCGTCTGCACCCGCTGCCTCAGGACCTACTCGGCCTAGAGGTCGAGCCCGTGGACCTCGCCTAGCCGGTCGAGGTCCTTGCGCAGAGCGCTCCAGACACGCTGCTGCGCGTCGGTTCCGGGGATCACGGTGCTTGGGTCGTCGACCTCGCGCGCCAGCTCCGGGTGCTCGACCATCTCGGCGAAGAACAGCGTCCAGGCGCGCGGCACGACCTCGCGGACCGCGTATCCGCCGCCGCCCAGCGCCAGCCAGCGCCCCTCGCAAAGCTCATGCGCGAGCTCGTGGAAGGTCTTGCCGACGTGCGGCCAGATTCTGGTCGTGCAGGCCAGGTGCGCCAGCGGGTCCAGGTGGTGCGAGTCGCAGCCGTCCTGCGTGACGAGCACGGTCGGCCGGAAACGCCGAAGCAGCACGGGCACGACCTTCTCGAACGCGAGCAGCCAGGGTTCGTCCCACGTGTAGGGCATGAACGGCACGTTGGCGGCCGAGCCACGGCCGGCGCCGACGCCGGCATCCTGGGGAAAGCCGGTGCCGGGAAAGAGCCAGTGACCGCTCTCGTGCAGGCTGATGGTCAGAACGTCCGGGTCGTCCTGGAAGATGTGCTCCACCCCATCGCCGTGGTGCACGTCGACGTCGACATAGGCGACGCGGTGGCCCTGGTCCTTCAGCCACTGGCAGGCGACGGCGGCGTCGTTGTAGGTGCAGAAGCCGGAGGCCCGGTCGCGGTGCGCGTGATGCAGGCCGCCCGACGGGCTGAAGACGTGAAGCGCCGTGTCGCCGGCGATCTGCTCGGCCGCGACCAGCGACGCGCCGACGACGAGCGCCGTCCCGTCGTGCAGATCGTTCGAGATGGGGTTGTCGGCGGAGGCGAAACCCGCGGCGTCGATCGCGTGCACCGGCACGTCACGCCGGCGTGCCGGGTCGCTCAACGTGCGCACGAGCTCGATGTACTCGCGCGAGTGCACGAGCGCGATCTCGTCGACGGTCGCCGAGCGTGGCGGAAGGAGGTGACAGTGCTCGATCAACCCGGTGGAGCGGATCAGGTCGACCGCCAGCTTGACCCGGACGGGTTGGAGAGGATGCTCGTCCGAGAGGTGGTGCTTCATCAGCGCCTCGCCGTAGACGAGCGCGACCGAGCCCGACACGGCAACTTACGCTAG
>CBJLKR010000098.1:0-8606 GCA_966423695.1 uncultured bacterium
AGATCGCGCAGCTCGTCGCCGGACTCGAGGCGGACGACCCTGGTCTTGCCTTCGACGTCGATCTCCATCACAGGCTCGAACTCACGCACCTCGACCCCGAACTTGCGCGCGTGGTCGCCCATCTTGACCGCGAGCTCGGACCCGAGCACGGACTCGAAACCGGGGTAGTCCTCGACCAGCTCGGTGTTGAGGAGCTGGCCGCCGAGCGGACCGCGGTCGACGACGACCGTCTTCAGATCCATGCGCGCGGTGTACAGCGCGGCCGCCAGGCCGGCCGGCCCACCGCCGACGATGATGACGTCGTAATCCTTCACTGCGCTAGTAGGAAGTATCCCCGAGCGGCGGTGTATTCCTAGCCGTTGACGTAGCGCACGCCGTACCCGCCGCGCGGCGACGTGCACGCGATGTTGTCGAACGGGCAGCCGATGGAGCACGCGCCGCACTCGATGCAGTTGCCGAAGCTGACCAGGTTCTTCTTCTGCTCCTCGTTCCACTCGTACACCCCGGCCGGGCAGAAGTGGTTGCAGTACTTGCCCGTGCACTTCTTCAAGCACACGTTCTGGTCGACTACCTCGATGTGCGGCTTGCCGGTGTCCTCGTTGTACTTGACCGTGAACAGCTTGTCGGTGAGCTTCTCCATCAGGCCGCCCCGAACCGCTCCCAGATCCGGCACATCAGGCGCACGGTGTTGATGTAGTCGTCGACCCGGATGTTCTCGTTCGGCGCGTGGATCCGGTTGTCGGGCCGGCCGACCCCCACGGGCAGCACGGTCGGGACACCGAGGTCGGTCACCACCGGATGCATCGGCCCCGTCGCGGGCATGAACGGCCACAGCACCGGCTCGCCGTAGAGCTCGCGCACGCAGTCGATGGTCGTCCGCGCGATCGCGGACGAGGGGTCGGAGCGCGCGGGCTTCTCGCCCTCGCCCGCGACGATCTCGACCTTGTCGAAGCCGTGCTTGTCCAGGTGCTTGCGCAGCAGGGCGAGGACGTCGTCGGGGTCCTGGTTCGGGATGAGACGGAAGTCGAGCTTCGCGGTCGCCTCGGCCGGAAGCACGGTCTTGGACCCGGGCCCCTGGTATCCGGTCGTCACGCCGGCGATGTTGCACGTGGGCAAAAAGAGGAGCTGCTCGATCACCTGCTCGGGCTTCGGGTCGCGGACCAGCTTCTCGAAGCCGATGAGCCGGCGCCGCTTCTCGACCTCGGGGTCGATCGTCGCCATCATCTTGCGGTCGGCCTCCGTCGGCTTGACGACCTTGTCGTAGAAGCCTTCGATCTTGATGTTCATGTCCTGGTCGCGCAGGGTCGCCAGCGCCCCGATCAGATACATCGCGGCCGACGGGTAGATCGACGCCCAGCCGGAGTGCTGGTCGAAGTCGAGCATCTTGACCCGCAGGGTCACGTAGACGAGGCCGCGGGCGCCGAACTGGAGCGTCGGCCGGCCGGCGTCGTCGAACGACGCGCCCGACTCCCACAGGCATCCGTCCGCCCGCAGCTTGTCGGCGTGCTCGTGGGCGATCTTCTCGAAAGACTTCGAGCCGATCTCCTCCTCGCCTTCGATGAGGAAGCGCAGCGTCACAGGCACCTCGCCCAGCTGCTTCAGCGTCTCGAGGGCGTGGATGCGCGCCATGACGTCGGCCTTGTCGTCGGCCACGCCGCGCGCGACGATGCGTCCGTCCTTCTCCGTCGGCTCGAAGGGCGGCGACGACCACAGGTCGACCGGGTCGACCGGCTGGACGTCGTAGTGCTCGTAGAGCAGCAGCCTGCGCCGGCCCGAGCCCTTGACCTCGGCGTACAGCGCGGGGAGTCCCCCGCCCTCGATGGTCTCGACGCGGTCGGTGAACTTCGCCAGGCGCGCGGCCAGCCAGTCGCGCGCCGGCTGGACGGCCTCGCGTCCGTGGTTGGAGATGCTGGCGAACGAGCAGAGCTCTTTGAGCTCTTCGACGAAGCGACGCGAGTTCTTCTCGACATACGCGTCGACCGCGCTGGTTGAGATCACGGCCTCATCGTAACCTTCACCCGATGGCGACGGAGTTCCACTTCTCGCCGCGGCCCAACCGCGCTGCGGAGATCAACTGGCACGCGTGGTCGCGGGATGCCTTCGACAAGGCGCGGACCACCGGGAAGCCCATCCTCCTCTCCATCTCCGCGGTGTGGTGTCACTGGTGCCACGTCATGGACGAGACCACGTACTCCCACCCGGGCGTCATCGAGATCATCAACCGCGAGTACGTGCCCGTGCGCGTCGACAACGACGTCCGGCCGGACATCAACCAGCGCTACAACATGGGTGGCTGGCCGACGACCGCGTTCCTCACCCCGTCGGGCGATATCCTCACCGGCGGCACCTACCTGCCGCCCGACCAGATGGCGAGCGCTCTCGTGCGCATCGCCGGCTACTACCGCGACAATCAGCCGGAGATCGCCACGCGCGCGCTCGACGCGCGGAAACGTGCAGCTTCGGGCGTCGCGCGGAGCGCGGGCGAGCTCGACCCGGGCCTCGTCGACGAGGTGGTCGGCGCGGTGAAGAGCGCGTACGACCCGGAGTACGGCGGCTTCGGTGGCGCGCCGAAGTTCCCGCAGACGGACGCCCTCCTGCTCCTGCTCGAGCAATCGCTCCTGCGCTCAGACGGCGAGCTGCGAAGGATGGCCGTCGACACGCTGGAGCACATGTACGCGGGCGGCACCTACGACCACGTCGAGGGCGGCTTCTTCCGCTACTCGACCACCCAGGACTGGAGCGTCCCGCATTTCGAGAAGATGCTCGAGGACCACGCGGGGCTGGTCCACGCACTGGCGCTTGCGGTCCTCCCCACTGGTGGGGAAGTGGCGGAGGGGCTGACCGACGCCCTGGAAAAGACCGTGGCCTACCTCGACCGCGTCCTGCGCGATCCGGCCACCGGCCTTTACGCCGGCAGCCAGGACGCGGACGAGCGCTACTACGCGATGGACGCCGAGGAGCGAAGGGCGACGAACGCTCCATATGTCGACCGCCGCGTCTACACCTCGTGGAACGCCGCGCTCGCCGTCGCGTACATGGCGGCGGGCCTTGAAGCCGGCCGGCTGATCGACTCGCTGTTCGCGCACGCGTACCGCCAGGGCGAGGGCATGACGCACGCCGAGGGCGTGGGCGGCCAGCTCGCCGACCAGGCATGGTCGATGCTGGCGGCGATCCGCGCCTATCAGCGCGGCTACGGCGACAGGTGGCTCGTGACCGCGCGCGACCTGGCCGAGCACATCGAAGCGCGCTACTCGGACGTGGAGCTCGGCGGCTACCTCGACCACGCCGGGGTGGAAGAGCTGGGGCGCCTGGGCGACCGGATCAAACCGCTGGTCGAGAACTCGATCGTCGCGATCGCGCTGCTCGAGCTGGACACGCTGCTGGGCGACCCCGCGGCGCCCTACCGCGATCGCGCTCGCCGCGCGCTCGCATCCGTCGCGGGCCTGCCACGCACCTACGGCTTGATGGCGGCGGTCTTCGCGCGCGCCCTGGACCGCCTTCCCCACTCGCTCAAGGTGACGACGAGGAACGCCGAGCTGGCGGACGCGGCGCGAGCCGCGCACCCGTACGCCGTCATCGATCCCGCGGGAGACGATCGCGCCGTCATCTGCGCCGGGACCATATGCTTGGCGCCGGTGTCATCTCCGGGTGCCGTCGAGGAAGCGATCGAGCAAGCCCTCAAGACGAGTGCCTGAAAGTCGCGGGCACTTCGCCCGCCGCGTCAACCGCGCGCTGGACGATCCCAAGCTGCAGCGCGCGCTCATCCACGCCATGACCGGCCTGCGGGCGCGCCGCAACGTGGCCTTCGAATCGTTCGATTTCGCCAAAGGGCGGGAGGAGCTCAAGCGGAGGCGCCTGGCCAACCTCGACCGGCTCCCCGAGCTGCTCCAGCAGTTCGCGGAGCGCGTGGGGGCGGTGGGCGGCGAGGTGCACATCGCCAACGACGCGCGCGAGGCGCGCGAGATCATCGCTCAGATCTGCTTCAACGCCGGCGCGCGCCTGCCCGCCGGCGAGCGCGGCAAGCGGATGGTCGTGACCAAGAGCAAGTCGATGGCGAGCGAGGAGATCGGGCTCAACGCGCACCTCGAGCGCCTCGGCATGGAGGTCGTCGAAACGGACCTCGGCGAGCGCATGGTCCAGCTCACCCACACCCACCCCTCGCACCTGATCGCGCCCGCGATCCACCTCACGAAGGAGGACGCGGCCAAGGTCTTCGGCACCGAGCCGACCGTCGAGGCGATCCAGGCCCACGCGCGCGAATCGCTGCGCCAGAAGTTCATCGAGGCGACCGTCGGCATCTCTGGCGCGAACATGGCCATCGCCGAGACCGGCACCATCGTCCTGGTCACCAACGAAGGCAACGCCGACCTGACCACGACGCTGCCGCCGGTGCACATCGCGCTCTTCGGCATCGACAAGCTGGTCGCCACGCTCGACGACGCCGTCGCGGTCCTGCGCATGCTTCCGCGCAGCGGCACGGGACAGCTGATCAGCAGCTACGTCAACTGGATCACCGGGCCGTCGCGCTCCGCCGACATCGAGCAGTCGTTGACCATCGGCGTGCACGGCCCGCGCGAGATGCACTGCGTGATCCTCGACAACGGGCGCGAGAAGATGCTCGACGACCCCGCCTTCCGCGACGCGTTGACGTGCATCCGCTGCGGCGCGTGCTCCAACGCGTGCCCGCCGTTCATGGCGGTCAGCGGCCACCAGTTCGGCGGCCACATCTACAACGGTCCGATCGGGCTCGTATTGACGCCGTTCCACCACGGCCTGCAGGACGCGGACCTCGCCAACACGCTGTGCACGCAGTGCAACGCGTGCCAGGCGATATGTCCTGTCGACATCCCGCTGCCGCGCATGATCCTCGAGCACCGGCGTGGCGGCCGCAAGTCGCTGCGCAAGCGCGCGGTGGTCGGGATGTGGAAGCGCCCGCGGCTGGCCGACACGCTGATGCGTGCGTCGGCGCCTTTCAGCGGCCTGGTCCCCGGCGCTCCGCGCCTTGCCCGGCAGCCTTACCGCGACCGCGCGCGGCAGCAGAGGGTCGACGGAGAGCCGCTGACGATCTTCGCCTCCTGCCTGGCCGACCGTGCCTGGCCCGAAGCGGCGGTGGCGCTGGAGCGGATCGCCGCCGCCGCAGGCTTCGACGTTGGTTTTCCCAAGGAGCAGTGGTGCTGCGGGCTGGTGGCCGCGAACGCCGGCGACTTCCGCGCTGGTGCCGCACTGTGGGCGAGCCTGGCTCAAACTCTTCGGAATTCCAAGGGCTTGATCGTCACGCCCTCGGCGTCGTGCTTCGGCGCCTTCACGATGGACGCGCCGGAGTGGGGCGTCGAACCGGACATTGCGCTCGCCTCCCGGATGCGCGATTCGACGCGTTTCGCGCTCCAGCTGCTCGAGGCCAACCCGCGACTGGTGGACTCGGAGCGGATGAGCCTGAAGATCGCCTACCACGACTCCTGCCAGACGTTGCGCCAGCTCGGCTTGAAGAGCGAGCCGCGCCGGCTCCTCGAGCTCGCGGGCTACGAGGTCGTCGACCTGCCCGACATCGCGAACTGCTGCGGCTTCGGCGGGAGCTTCAGCCTCGAGTGGCCCGGCGTCGCCGGCAGGCTCGCGCAGTGGAAGCTCGAGGCCATCGCCAAGACAGGTTGCGCCGTCGTGGCATCGGACAACCCGGGGTGCCTCATGCACATCGCGGAGGCCGCGCGCAAGCGCGGGCTCGAGCTCCGCGTCGCCCATGTCCTCGAGCTCGTGGCCGAACACCTGGCTTAACAGACGGCCCGTTTGCTTACCCTTAAGTCGCCGTGAAGATCACCCTGGTCTCGGCACCGCCGGCCGAGTTGAACGTCGACGCCCTCGCGCTGCCCGTCGCGACCGGTCAGCCGCTGGGCGCGGCCGCCAAGGAGCTCGACGCCCGGCTCGGCGGGGTGCTCGCGGAGATGGTCGTGAACTCGGAGTTTCGCGGCCGCATCCACGAGGTCCTGCCCATCCCGGCGCAGGGCAGGATCGGCCCGCGCCGCATCATCCTCTACGGCCTCGGCGCCCTTCACGACCTCGACGGCCAGCGCCTTCGCTCCGCCCACCACGAGCTCGTCCGCGCGTCGCGCACCTGGGGGTACAAACGAGTGGCCATCATGCGGGTCGAGCCGCTCGGCACCGACGCGCTCAAGGCCGTCGTCGAAGGCGCGGTCATGGGCACGTTCGAGCGGCGCTCGCGGCAGACGGGTCCCGCGCCGGAGCGGCGGGAGATCGACGAGCTGCTTCTCCTGGGGTACGGCGCGGACCGGGAGAGTGAGGTCCTCGCCGCGCAGGAGAACGGCGAGGCCACCAACCGCAGCCGCGAGTGGCAGAATGCGCCGCCCAACGAGCTGACCCCGGACGCGCTCGCCCAGGAGGCGATGCGCATCGCCAAGCGGCACAACCTCGAGTTCGAGGTCCTGGGCCCTTCGGAGCTGAAGAGCGGCGGGTACAACCTGCTCCTCGGCGTCGGAGCCGGCTCGGCGCGGCCGCCGCGCCTCATCCGCGTGCGCTACCACGGCAACCACGCCGCGTGGACCGCGAACTGATCGGTGCTCGCGCTCATCGGCAAGGGCATCACCTTCGACAGCGGCGGGATCTCGTTGAAAGAGCCGGAGAACATGAGCCGCATGAAGGGCGATATGGCCGGCGCGGCCGCGGTCCTGTCGGCGATCGACGTCATCGCCGGCCGCAAGATGCCGCTCGACGTGATGACGGTGATCGCGGCGGCTGAGAACATGCCCGGCCCCACGGCGCAGCACCCGGGCGACGTCGTCGTCAGCGCCGACGGCAAGACGGTGGAGGTCGTCAACACCGACGCGGAAGGCAGGCTCGTGCTCGCCGACGCGCTGACCCACGCCCTGCGCAACGGCGCGACGCACATGATCGACCTCGCGACGCTCACCGGCGCGGCGAAGATCGCCATCGGCCACGCCGCGAGCGCCGCCGTATGCAACGACGACGCGTACTGGGCGCAGGTGGACCGGGCCGCGCGTGAGGCGGGCGACCGCGTGTGGCGGCTACCGATTTACGCTGACTACCGGATCCTGCTGCGCAGCCAGATCGCAGACCTGCGCAATGCTGAGTACGGCGAGGCCGGCACGATCATGGGCGGCATGTTCATCGGCGAGTTCGCGGGGGGCAAGCCGTGGGCGCACATCGACATCGCGGCCTCGGCGTGGAACACGAACCCGGATCTGACGACCGTGCTTCGCGGGCCGAGCGGGGCTGGAACGCGGCTGTGCATCGAGCTCGCCGAGCTGATGTCCCGAAGCGCGACCGACTCATGGCCGCCGCAGCCCGTGGAACGCATCTCGGAGCACAGGCGTTAGAACATAGACAGTGGGCATCCTCGAAACCATCCACTCGCCCGCCGACCTGAAGGCGCTCAACCAGGGACAGCTCACCCAGCTCGCCGAAGAGGTGCGCGCCTTCCTGGTCGAGCAGACCTCGCGCACGGGCGGCCACCTCTCGCCGAACCTCGGCGTCGTCGAGCTCACCCTCGCCCTGCACAGGGTTTTCGACAGCCCGCGGGACGCGATCGTGTGGGACACCGGCCATCAGGCGTACGTGCACAAACTCGTCACCGGGCGCGCATCCGAGTTCGGCGGCCTGCGCCAGGCGGGCGGCCTGTCGGGCTATCCCTCACGCCAGGAGTCGGAGCACGACCTGGTCGAGAACAGCCACGCGTCAACCTCGCTGAGCTACGCGCTGGGCATCGCCGAGGCGCGCCTGCGCAAGGGCATCGACGGCTTCGTGATCGCGATCATCGGCGACGGCGCGCTGACCGGCGGCATGGCCTACGAGGCGCTGAACCAGATCGCCCACCTCATGCCGCCAAACCTCGTCATCGTCCTCAACGACAACGGCCGCTCCTACGCGCCCACCGTCGGCGGTCTCGCCAAGCACCTCGCCTCGCTGCGCGTCGACCCTCGCTACGAGCGCATCAAGGACGATATCTCGCGCCTGTTGCGCGACCTTCCGCTCGTCGGCTCGACCGCCGACCAGGCCGCGTACCGCGTCAAGGAAGGCCTGAAGCAGCTGCTCCAGCCGTCGACCATGTTCGAGAGCCTCGGGATCAAGTACGCGGGCCTCGTCGACGGTCACAACGAGCCGGCTCTCGAAGAGGTGCTGACGCGGGCCAAGAAGCTGCGCGAGCCGGTGGTCGTGCACGTCGTCACCGAAAAGGGGCACGGCTACAACCCCGCGCTCGACGACGAGGTCGACAAGCTGCACGGCGTCGGCGCGTTCGATCCGCTGACCGGCCGCCCGCGATCGACCGAGGTGACCTACACCGACGTCTTCGGCGAAGCGCTGATGAGCGCGGCGACGCGCCGGCCGGAGGTGGTGGCGATCACAGCCGCCATGGCCTCGTCCACGGGCCTGCTCAACTTCGCGAAAGAGTTCCCCGACCGGTTCTTCGATGTGGGCATCTGCGAGCAGCACGCGGTCACTTTCGCGGCCGGGCTGGCGATGGCGGGCATGCACCCGGTCGTGTGCATCTACTCCACGTTCCTGGCGCGCGCCTTCGACCAGAAGATCATGGACGTCACCCTGAACAAAATCCCGGTGGCGTTTGTCATCAACCATGC
>CBJLKR010000099.1:0-8464 GCA_966423695.1 uncultured bacterium
GCAGCCGTAGATGTTCCCGGAGTCGCCCCCCGACTTGACCGGCATCCCGCGCGACCAGGTCATCTTCGCCTCCGCCAAGCTCGGGGTCGGGACCGACGAGATCCTCGAGGCCGTGGTCAGTCGCGTTCCACCGCCGCACGGCGACCCGACCAAGCCTCTGCGCGCCCTGATCTTCGACTCCCACTACGACGCCTACCGCGGCGTCATCACGTACGTCCGTGTCGTCGACGGCGAGATCCTTCCGCGCACGCGGATCCGGATGATGAACACCGGCAAGGTGCATGAGGTCGATGAGGTCGGCTGGTTCGCGCCGCGCCCTCGGCCCGCCGAGAAGCTGACCGCCGGCGAGGTCGGGTACGTCACGGCCGCGATCAAGAATGTCGTCGACGCGCGCGTCGGCGACACGATCACCGCCTCGGAGCACGGCGCCACGACCGCGCTGCCCGGCTACCGGCGAGTCAAGCCGATGGTGTTCGCCGGGCTCTTCCCGACCGACTCCGACCAGTTCGCCGACTTGAAGGAGGCGCTCGAGAAGCTGCAGCTCAACGACGCCGCTCTCTCGTACGAGCCCGAGAACTCGGCGGCCCTGGGCTTCGGGTTCCGCTGCGGCTTTCTCGGCCTGCTCCACCTCGAGATCGTCCAGGAACGCCTCGAGCGCGAGTTCCAGCTCGAGCTGATCACGACCGCCCCGACCGTCGAGTACGAGGTCAAGCTCAGGCGTGGGGGGATGATGGAGGTCGACAACCCGGCCCTGCTGCCGGACCCGACCACGATCGAATCCGTCTCCGAGCCGTTCGTCAAGCTGTCGATCATCGTTCCGTCCGGCTACGTCGGCCCGATGATGGAGCTCTGCCAGGAGCGCCGCGGGCAGTTCAAGCACCTCGAACACCGGCCGGGCGACCGCGTCGTGCTCGAGTACGAGATCCCCCTCGGCGAGATCATCCACGACTTCTACGACCAGCTGAAGTCGCGGTCCAAGGGCTACGCGTCGATGGACTACGAGATGATCGGCTTCCGCGAGGGCGAGCTGGTCAAGGTCGACCTCCTCGTCGCGGGTGAGCCCGTCGACGCGCTGAGCGTGATCGCGCATCGCTCGAAGGCGCAGGCGCAGGGGCGCCGGCTCGCCGAGAAGCTGAAGTCGATCATCCCGCGGCAGCTGTACGAGGTCCCCATCCAGGCCGCGATCGGCGGTAAGGTGATCGCCCGCGAGACCATCCCGGCCATGCGCAAGGACGTGCTCGCGAAGTGCTACGGCGGCGATGTGACGCGCAAGCGCAAGCTCCTGGAGAAGCAGAAAGAGGGCAAGCGGAGGATGAAGAGGGTCGGTTCGGTGGAGATCCCGCAGGAGGCGTTCATGGCGGTGCTGAAGCTTGACTAGTGGGACGCGGGTCTTCGCCGTCGCGGCGCTCGTCTGTGTGCTGGCCGGCTGCGCGGGAATCGGCGGCGGCACGTTCAACGGCAAGCCCGCCGATGTGTACTCCATCATCCCGTCGCAAAAGGACGTCCAGAGCCTGATGGGCGACGCGAACTGGTGGGCCGGGGTGCCGACGTTCGGCGTTCCGCCACTCAACGCCGACACCGCGCCGGTGGCGCAGCGCTACGCCGTCAGCGAGCAGTACCTCCACATCGGGACCGCCGAGGAGCTGCTGGCGCGTTACGCGGTCTTCGACAAGGCGTCGTCGGCGACGTCGGTGATGAACGACTACCAGACCGCACTCGGCACATCGCCGTCGTCGCCGAAGGTGGGGGACCAGGTCCTCTATTACGGCATGGCCGGCAACGGCGGCGCGCCATACGCGGCGAGGACGTTCGTGCGCGTCGGCCAGATCGTGCTGTCCATCGTCTGGCTTCGCAAGGACCCCGGCATCACGGTCGATCAACTCGCGAAGATCGCGCGACGGTTCTCGCAGGATCTGAAGGACCTGAGCAAGGTGCACGGCAAGCTCAAAGCGGCCGATCCGAACCTGCTGCCGCCGGCGGGCTTGAGCATCACACCTCTCGGCTCGGCGTCGATGCCCGTGGAGGCCTTCCCCGTCATGGCCCTCACGGCGATGCCGGAGCAGATCCTCGCGCTGATGCACCACGCCGGCATCAACGACTTCGCCTACGGCGACTACGCCCTGAACAACGACACGCACATGGAGGTGCAGACCGCGCTGCTCACCTTCCCGACGCCCACAGACGCGGGCGACTGGGTCACGGCCTTCGCGCCCGGGCAGCCGGACTCGAACGGCATCTCGTTCGGCTACATCCCGACGGGCGGCACGCCGGGCGCCGGTGTGTACCACTTCGTCTTCGCGTCAGGCCGGTACGGCGCCTTCATGGTGTGCAAGTCCGCGGTCGACGGCGCGGCCGCGTCACGTGAGTGTGAGGACCCGACCGGCACCGTCGCGCTCGCGTGGAAGCTCGCGCTGGGCGGTCTTCGCTAGGCCGGCCTGGCGTTCGGTTTCCTGGCGCTGCTGGCCAGGAACCACTCCCACTGGCGTGTCAGCCCCTCGCGCAGCGACACGCGTGGCTCCCAGCCGAGCTTCTCCCGCGCCATGTTGATCGACGCGCCCGTGTGGCGAGGATCGCCGGGGGCCGCCGGCATGTAGCGCCGGCGGGCCTTCATGCCGCTGATGTCCTCCAGCGTGTCGAGGACGCGATTCACGGTCACGCGGCTTCCACCGCCGAGGTTGATGACCTGGCCGACGACAGCGCTCGACGCCGCCTTCACCGTGCCCTCGACCGCGTCGCCCACGAAGGTGAACTCGCGGGTCTGCTCGCCGTCGCCGTAGATCTCGATCTCCTCGCCGTCGACCAGCGCCTCCATGAACCGGTCGAACGCCATATCGGGTCGCTGGCGCGGGCCGTAGACGGTGAAGTAGCGCAGCGAAGTCGCGGGGACTCCGAAGTTGCGCGTGTAGACGAAGACGAGATGCTCGGCCGCGAGCTTGGTCATCCCGTACGGCGAGACGGGTCGCGGAAGCGCGCTTTCCTTGGTCGGAAACATCTCGGCGTCGCCGTAGACCGACGAGCTCGAGGCGAAGACGAGCCGCTGGACGGACGACTCGCGGACAGCCTCGAGCAAGCGCTGCGTCGCCACGATGTTGTCGTGCACGTAGCGGTCGAAGTGATCTCCCCAGCTCGGGCGCACGCCGGGCTGGCCCGCGAGGTGGAAGATGACCTCCGCGCCGCGCACGGCGCGCGCGACGTCGCCGTCGACCATGTCCAGCTCGACCAGCGTGAACTTTTCGTGTGCGCGCGCCGCTTCGATGTTCCGCTTCTTGCGCGCCCGCTCGTAGTAGTCGCTGAAGCAGTCGATGCCGACGACCTCGTGTCCGTCGGCGAGCAGGCGGTCGCACAGGTGCGAGCCGATGAAGCCGGCCGCGCCGGTGACCACCACCTTCGTCGGTCTGGCAAGCACGGCGAAAAGACTACCTATCTTTGTCGCGTGACTCGATTCGAGACCTGGCTCGCGACGACCGACCTCGGCGTCCAGGTGAAGGCGTTTCCCGAGGGCACCCGCACCGCCGTCGACGCCGCGCGCGCGGTGGGCTGCGAGCTGGGCCAGATCGTGAAGTCGCTCGTGTTCGTCGCCGCGGGGCGCCCGGTGGTGGTGCTGGTGAGCGGCCCCAACCGCCTCGACGAGAACCGGCTCGGCGAGGTCGCCGGCCAGCCGGTCGCCAAGGCCGACGCCGGCACCGCCAGGGCCGCGACCGGCTATGCGATCGGCGGCGTGCCGCCCTTCGGCCACGCCACCGAGATGCCGGTGTTCATGGACCGGGACCTGCTCTCGTACCCGGTCGTGTGGGCCGCGGCAGGCCGGCCCGACTCCGTCTTCGAGATCGAGCCGCGGCGTCTGCGCGAGCTCAGCCGGGCGATGGTGATCGACGTCAAATGACCGCGCAGCCGTTCCGGCACCTGTACGTGCACATCCCCTTTTGCAAGCACAAGTGCGGCTACTGCGACTTCAACGCCTACGCCGGCATGGACCGGTTGATGCCGGACTACGTGGACGCGCTCGAGCGGGAGCTGGCACACGCGCGCGAGCGGTACGCGTTCCAGGAGCTCGAGACGGTGTATTTCGGCGGCGGCACGCCCAGCCTTTTGCCCGCCGCCCTGATGTCGCGGCTGCTGGGATTCATCCGGCGCGAGTTCAACGTCGCGAACGACGCCGAGGTGACGCTCGAGGCCAACCCCGCCAGCACGGATGAAGAGAAGCTCGCCGCATGGCTCGAGGGCGGCGTCAACCGCCTGAGCCTGGGCGTGCAGGGCTTCGATCAGCGCGCCCTGGCGGTGCTGGAGCGGAGGACGGACGCCGCCCAGGCCACGCGTGCCTTCGGACTCGCCCGCGCCGCCGGGCTGCGCAACGTCAGCGTCGACCTCATCTACGCCGTGCCGTACCAATCGCTCGCCACCTGGCGCGACACCCTGCGTCGCGCTGTCGACCTCGGCCCGGAACACGTCTCGACCTACTGCCTTGCGTTCGAGGAGGGCACTCTGCTGCATCGCCGGCGCGCCGAGGGCAAGGTGCCGGAGGTCGATTCCGACCTCGCGTGGGACCAGCTCGACGCGGCGTGCGACGAGCTCGAGGCGGCGGGCTTCGGGCGCTACGAGGTCTCCAGCTGGTCGATGCCGGGCTTCGAGTCGCGCCACAACCGTGCGTACTGGCGCTGCCGGCCCGTGTACGGAGCGGGCGCCGGCGCGCACAGCTACGCCACCGACGGACGGTCTGCTTCGCGCTGGTGGAACGTCGCCCGGCCGCGCGACTACGTGGCCGCGACGCCGGCCGTGAGGGCGGACGGCGAGGAGCTCGACGCGCGCAAGGCGGCGGCGGAGTCGCTGATGCTCGGCCTGCGCACGGTCGAGGGCACCGCTCCGCCGGCGGGGTTCGACGACGAGCTGACGCGCCTGGTCCGCGCCGGCCTGGTCGAGAGGCGCAACGGGCGCGTGGCCCCGACCCGCCGCGGTCTCGACCTGCACAACCAGATCGCGCTGGCGGTACTGTAGTTGGCACTCTCGAGCCGAGAGTGCTGAAGATGGAGAACAGGAAGCAGGCGATCCTCCGGGCGGTCGTCAAGGAGTTCACGACGAGCGCCGTGCCCGTCGGCTCGCAGGCGCTCCAGAGCCGCTACTTCGTCAACCTCTCGTCGGCGACGATCCGCAGCGAGCTCGCCGAGCTCGTCGACCTCGGCTACCTGACGCAGCCGCACACCTCGGCGGGGCGCGTCCCGACCGACTCTGGATACCGCTACTTCGTCGACTTCCTCATGGACCTCGAGCCGATCCCGGACCGTGTCCGCGCGTACATCCGCGAGGGGCTGAGCACCGCCCCTGCGGACGAGCAGGGGATGGTGGAGCGGGTCGCGATGACCCTCGCCGCCGTGACGCAGAACGCGTCGGTGGCGAGCGCTCCGCAGGGGTCGCTGGCCCGCATCAAGCACCTGGACCTCGTGTCGCTCGAGCCGCAGGCGGTGCTGCTGATCGTCCTGCTCGAGGGCAACCTGCTGCGACAGCAGGTCGTCAACACATCCCAGGACGCGACCCAGGCCGTGCTGACGCGCCTCGCCGCCAGGCTGAACGCCGCCCTCGGCGGCCGGGCGAGCGACGAGGCCCGCCGCCGATACGAAGCGAGCGCGCTCGGCCTCGAGAAGGAGCTCCTCGGGCGGGTGATCACCATCCTCGACGTCTACGAGAAGGGCTCCGACAACCTGGTCGTCCACGACGGCGTGCGCAACCTGCTGCGCCAACCCGAGTTCGCCGAGTCGTCGCGCGTCCACGAGGTGCTGGAGGTGCTGGAGGAGACCCGCTACCGCACCGTTCTGCTGCGCCAGCTGATCGGCGACTCGGACCTCCAGATCGTCATCGGCTCGGAGAACGCGTCGAGCCAGCTGAGGGGCTGTGCCGTGGTCCTGACGAGCTACGGCCCGTCCGACCGCCTCAAAGGGGTGCTCGGAGTCATCGGCCCGACGCGCATGGCCTACAGCCAGACCGTTGCGCGACTGCAGGCTGTGGCCCGCCTGGCCAGCGACCGCATGGCCGAGCTCGGAGTTTGATGGGGACGGCGCGCGCGGTATCTACAGGGCGATGACGACCCGCAAGCATCCTCGCGACCCAGAGGACTTCGAGGCGACGATCGCCCTTTACGAGGGCAAGATCGCCGAGCTCGAGTCGGCGCTCGCCGAGGCCAGGGACAAGCACCTGCGCCTGGCGGCCGACTTCGACAACTTCAAGAAGCGCACGCGCCAGGAGCAGAGCCAGGCCATGCAGCACGCGTCCGCGGAGCTCATCCACCGCCTGCTGCCGGTGCTCGACGACCTCCAGAGCGTGCTCGACCACAAGCCCGCGGGCGTCGACGAGTCGTGGATCAAGGGGCTCGAGCTGAGCGTGCGCAAGCTCGAGGAGGCGCTGGGCACGCACGGCCTGGAGCCGATCGATTCCGTCGGCGCCCCGTTCGATCCCAACCTGCACGAGGCGGTCGGCCACGAGGAGTCGACCGAGCATCCCGAAGACACCGTCGTATCGGAGCTGCGCCGCGGCTACCGCGTGCGCGACCGGGTCGTCAGGCCCGCCCTCGTCAAGGTGGCGCGGCGCCCCTCGACGCCGGCGCCCGACGGGGAATCCTGACCGCCCACCGGTGGCCGTCAAGCGCGACTACTACGAGGTCCTGGGCGTCGGCCGGCAGGTGTCGCCCGAGGAGCTGAGGCGCGCGTTCCGCAAGATCGCGATGGACTCGCACCCGGACCGCTACCCGGGCGACGAGGCGGCCGCGGCCAGGTTCAAGGAGGCGAGCGAGGCGTACTCGGTGCTCTCCGATCCGGAAAGGCGGCGGAGCTACGACCTGTTCGGGCACTCGGCCGCCGGCGCGGGCGGGGCGGCGGTCGACTTCTCGGATATGCCCTTCGCGGACATCTTCGACACCTTCTTCGGGGGAGGGTTCAGCGGCAGGCGCCGCCAGCAGTCGAACCGCGGCGACGACCTGAGGCACGACATGACCATCACCTTCGAGGAGTCATTCACCGGGGTCGAGAGGGAGATCGACGTCACGCGCATGGCGACGTGCGAGCACTGCTCGGGCAGCGGCGCCGAGCCCGGTTCGGGGCAGGAGACGTGTCCAGGGTGCGGCGGCTCGGGCGAGATCCGGCGCGCGGCGCAGTCGTTCTTCGGCCAGGTCGTGACGCGGGCGACGTGCCCCACCTGCGGCGGGGCCGGGCGCATCCTCAAGAACCCGTGCTCTGTCTGCCACGGCCACGGCCGCGTGCAGAAGACCAGGCGCCTCGCGGTGCGCGTTCCGGCAGGCGTCGACATGGGCTCGCAGATCCGGATCAGCGGCGAGGGCGAGGCCGGCGTGCGCGGCGGTCCGCCGGGCGATCTGTACGTGGTCATCCGGGTCAAGCCTCACGGGCAGCTGGCGCGGCACGAGCAGGACATCGTCTACGAGCTGCGCGTCAACATCGTCCAGGCAGCGCTGGGCGACCGGATCGAGATCCCGACCATCGAGGGCCCCGTGGAGATCGCCATCCCGGCCGGCACGCAGCACGGGCAGTCGTTCCGGCTTGCCGGCAAGGGCATGCCCGACGTCCGCGGCGGCCGGAGGGGCGACCAGTACGTCATCGTGCAGGTGGTCGTGCCGAAGGACCTCACGCCGGAGCAGAAGGCGCTGCTGCGCAAGGTCGGCGGCCTGACCGGAAGGCCTGAGAAGGTGACCAAGGGCTTCTTCGACAAGCTCCGCGAGGCGATTTCGCTGGACTAGCTGAAATTCACCGGGAACGCCATAAACTTCGCATCGCTTTACGTGCGTGGCCGAGTAGGGAAGGGACAGTGGCTGGCCGCTCCGGCGGCTTTTTTGTTGCTCGTCGCCGCCTGCGCGCCCCCCACGCACAACACCGGCAACCTGGTCCTCGTGTCGCCGACGCCGACTCCCTCACCGTCGCCGACGCCCACCACGGCGTTTGCCGCTTCCGGCCCGGGCTTCCACGCGGGTGAAGAGGGCATCGCCTACGGCGCGGTCGCGCTGACGGCGAGCGGGGGCGTGAAGCCGTACCGCTGGAGCGTCGCCACCGGCGCGCTGCCGCCCGGGCTGACGCTGGGTGCCGACGGGACTGTGTCCGGCAGCCCCACCGCCGCCGGGCATTACACGTTCACGATCCAGGCGGCGGACTCGGGCGACAGCACCGTCCCGATCCCCGGGGCGATTGACGTCGCCGCCGCCCTCCAGGCGTCGCTGATCTCGACCTGCGCGAAGTACTGCAACGTCGAGCTCGGCTGCTTGAACGCCTGCGGTGCGTTCGGTCAGCAATCCGGCGGCGTCGGGCCGTTCGCCTACAACCTCGCGTCTGGGCAATTACCCGCGGGCACGGCGCTTTCAGGGCTCTCGCTGAAGGGTACTTTCACCGGCCTGCCGGGCTATCTCCAGTTCACCGTCCAGGTGACGGACGCCCTGGGGGCCAGCGCCTCGGTGAGCCCGACGTTCTGGATGTAC
>CBJLKR010000100.1:0-8390 GCA_966423695.1 uncultured bacterium
TTAGAAGGCTCTACACCGGGAGGGTGAGCAGGCGCGCTTGCCCGGCCGTTAGGCCGGGTCGGCTACTACTGGGTCCCGCGCGCAGCGCGGGAGGCCGTGAGAGGGAACCGGCCAGGTTCCCTCTCATGTTTAGGACGCTTGCTGCTCCTTCTGATACTGGTCGATGATGGTCTTGGCGAGGTGCGCCGGCATCTCCTCGTAGTGCGAGAACTTCTGCGAGAAGCTGCCCCGGCCCTGGGTGATCGATCGCAGGTCCAGCGCGAAGCGCTGCATCTCCGACGCCGGCACCATCGCCTTCACGTCCTGGTATCCGTCGCTCGGCTCGGTGCCCAGGATCTTGCCGCGGCGCCCGTTGACGTCGGACATGATGTCGCCGAGGTTGCGTTCGGGAACGTGGATCGTGGCCTCGACGATCGGCTCCAGCAGCACAGGCCCGGCGTCGAGCGCGCCCTTGCGGATGGCGAGTGAGCCGGCGATCTGGAAGGCCATATCGTTCGAGTCGACGGTGTGGTACTTGCCGTCCAGCAGGGTGACCCTGACGTCCACCATCGGATAGCCGGCGACCACGCCCTTGCTCATCGAGTCGACGATGCCTTTCTGCACCGACGGCCGGAAGTTCTGCGGGATCGAGCCGCCGAAGATCTTGTCCTCCCACACGAAGCCCTCGCCACGCACGGTCGGCGCCACCTCGATGACACAGATGCCGTATTGGCCGTGGCCGCCCGACTGCTTGACGTGCCGTCCCTCCGCGCGGGCCGAACCGCTGACCGTCTCGCGATAGGCAACCCGCGGCGTCGCCGTCGTCGCCTCGACGCCGTACTTGCGCTTCAGCTTCTCGAGCGTGACGTCGAGATGGACGTCGCCCAGGCCCGCGATCACGAGCTGGTGCGTCTCCTCGTTGCGCTCGACGTGCAGCGTCGGATCTTCCTCGCTGAGTCGCGCCAAGCCGCTCGAGATCTTCTCCTCGTCGCCGCGCGCCTTGGGCGTGATGGCGAGGCTGTACGCGGGGCCCGGCACGTCCAGTGCCGGCACGGGGCCGCCGTCCTTCAGGCCGAGCGTATCGCCGGTCAGCGTGTGGGTCAGCTTCGTCGCCGCGGCGATGTCGCCCGCGTGGACCTCCGCGGCGGCCACGTGCTCCTTGCCCCGAGGGAAGAAGATCTGCGCGAGGCGTTCCTCGCCTCCGCGCGAGAGGTTCGGCAGGTGCGCGTCCACCTTCAGCGTCCCGGCGACCACCTTGAAGTAGCTCACGCGCCCGAACTGGTCGCCGCCGGTGTTGAACACGAACGCCTTGACCGGCTTGTCGGCCTCGACCTCGGGTGGCGGCATCAGCTCGACGATGGTCGACATCAACGTGCGGACACCGAGCAGCTTCGTCGCCGAGCAGCACAGCACGGGCGCGACCTTGGCCTCGAGGATGCCCTCGCGCAGGCCTCGCTGGATCTCTTCTTCGCTCAGCTCACCCGCGTCGAGGTACTTCTCAAGCAGCGAGTCGTCGCTCTCGGCTGCGGCCTCGACAAGCTGGCCGCGGTACTCCTCGACGCGTGCCTTCATATCGTCCGGGATCGGGATCTCGCTCCCCTTGCCGTCCTCGGCGGTCACGTAGGCCTTGAGATGAAGGAGGTCGACGATGCCGCGGAAGTCGTGCTCCGCGCCGATCGGCAGGTGCAGCGGGAACGGCCGCGGCGAAAGCGTCTCGCGCAACGCCGCCACGGCGGCGTAGAAGTCCGAGTGCTCCTTGTCGAGCTTGTTGACGACGACGATGCGCGGCTTGCGCGCGCGGTTGCACTGCTCCCACGCGACCTCGGTGCCGACCGCGACCTGGCCCGTCGGTCCGGCGACCACGACTGCCGCCTCAGCGGCGCGCAGGCCGCTGGCGACCTGGCCGGCGAAATCGAAGAAGCCGGGCGCGTCGAGGATGTTGATCTTGAAGCCGTTGTGCTCGGCGAAGGCGACTCCGAGGTTGATGGAGATCTTGCGCTTGTGCTCCTCCGGCTCGAAGTCCGTCGTCGCGGTGGCCTGGTCGGGTGAACCCAGGCGGGCGACCGCCCCGGAGGCGAAGAGCATGGCCTCCGCAAGCATCGTCTTGCCGTCGTGCGAGTGGCCCAGCAGGACCACGTTTCGGATCTTGTCGGGAGAGTAGTCGGTCGCCATTCAAACCCCCACGAGCAACGGCCGTCTGAGGACGAAGGTGAAGTGTAAATCGGGGCTGAAATCGACCCGGTAGAATGGCCCTCCACATGGCCAAGAAGACCGCCACCATCGACGAGGTCCTCGCCGCGATCGAGGCGGCGCGCGACAAGGTTATGGCCGACGAGGTGAAGTCTCTCACCAAGCTCGGCATCCCCAAGGCGATGGCGTACCAGATGATCGCCAGCCGCTTCCACCAGAAGGTGGGCAACCAGGAGGAGGCCGAGCCCGACCCGTTCGAGGGCAACGCGACCTCCTGGGAAGAGATCTCGTAGGTCGCGGGTGAGGACGGTGTCCTCCCCCGCGGGACCCCCTCCTCCCACATGCGACGATGGGAGGCGTCTGGCATGAGACGCCCGGGGACGGCCGGAATGAATCCGGCCTACAGCTGCACCTCGTCTCGTAATCGCGGGTGAGGACGGTGTCCTCCCCCCCGGGACCCCCTCCTCCCCCAATGCGACGATGGGAGGCGTCCGGCATTCGACGCCTGGCGACGGCCGGAATGAATCCGGCCTACAGCTGCACCTCGTCTCAACTGTGACGCGCGCCGAGCGGCTCGCCCGACTCCTGCGAGTTCTCGCCGCGATCATCTCCGAGCCCGGCCTGAACCCGCTCGAGCTTGCCGAACGCGCCGGAGTCTCCGAGCGCACGCTGCGCCGCGACCTGGCTCAGCTCCGCGACCTCGGCTACGAGGTCGCGTACACCAGCGGCTACGAGGTCCAGGAGAAGCTGAACCTCGACGGCCGGGGCAAGCAGCGCAGGCGAACGCCCGCCGACGACGCGCTGCTCCAGGCGGTCGCGAACGCCGTCGAGTCGGCGGGGCTGTGGCGCGACACCGACGGCGCGGCCGCCGCCGCACCAAGGCGCTCGAGCCGCAGGCGCCCCGGGCCGGCGCCCATCGTCCTCATCCCGACCGGCGAGGACGACGCCGACTTTCGCTACGCCACCGGCTTTGGGGTCGAGAACGGGCTGTACATCCGGTTCCAGGAGGGCGACGACGTGCTGGTCGTGAGCCCGCTCGAGATCGACAACGCGCGCTCCAAGGCGCGCGTCAAGTCGATCGTCGAGGACCGCGACGCCTACGCTCGCGACGCCTGGGCCGAGCTCGCAGCGCGCATGCTGCGCGAGCGCGCGATCACCTCGGCACGCGTGTCCGGGAACCTGCGCGCGGTCCACCTCGAGGGGCTGCGCCGGCATGGCGTCGACGTCGAGGTCGACCCGAAGCTGTTTCGCGCCGAGCGCCGGCGCAAGAACGAGGAAGAGGCCGCGGCCGTCGAGGCGGCCCAGCAGGCCGCGGAGGCGGCGGTCGTCGCCGTCGTGCGCGAGCTCGCGGGGGCGGAGATCCGCGACGGTGCGCTGTGGTCGGACGGCTCGCCGCTGACGTCGGAGCTGCTGTACTCACGTGCCCAGCTCGTCCTGGCCGAGAAGGGCTTCACGTGCCCGGACATGATCATCGCCGGGGCGCCCGGGTGCGCCATCCCTCACTACCGCGGCGACGGCCAGATCAAGGCGAACGCGCCGGTCATCATCGACATCTTTCCCGCCGGCCGTGCGAGTCACTACCACGGCGACCTCACGCGCACGGTCGTCGTCGGCGAGATCAGCGAAGAGGTCAGGCGCATGCACGCCGCCGCGCTGCAGGCGCTGGACGCGGGCATCGAGACGATCGCCGCGGGCGTGCCGGCGCAGGACCCTCACCACGCCGTCTGCCAGGCGCTCGTCGACCGGGGGTTCGCCACCACGACCAAGGGTTTCGAGGGCAGTGCCGGCGCGGCGAAGCTGAACCACAGCACCGGCCACGGTGTCGGTCTCGACGTCCACGAGGAGCCGCAGCTGCGCGATGGCGTCACGGCGCCGCTCCAGGAGGGTGACGTCGTCACCGTCGAGCCCGGCCTTTACCTCCTCGGCTTCGGCGGCGTGCGAATAGAGGACACGGGAATGGTGGTCAAGGGCGGCTTCCGCAACTTCACGACCCTGACGCGCAGCCTTAACCCCAGGGACTATCTGTAAGGCGAGCCTCTACCCTAGCCGCAGTGGAAGACAGGGAGACTCTCGGCCAGCGCATCCGCCGCATCAGGTTGCAGCAGGGGCTCAGCCTCGCCAAGGTCGTGCGCGACGATGTAAGCCGCGCCTTTCTCAACCAGGTGGAGATGGGCAAGGCGCGGCCGTCGATCCGGGTGCTGAGAATCCTCGCCGAGCGCCTCGGGACCGAGGTCGAGTACCTTCTCGAGGGCCAGCAGGCCGGCATCGAACGCGAGCTCGCGCTCGAAAAAGGCCGCGTGCTGCTGATGAGTGGAGAGCCTAAGCGCGCCCTGCTGGCGCTCAAGCCCGCGATCGCGTCCTACGACTGGCCGCTGGGCACCGACGCGCGCCTGGCGCAGGCCGAGGCCCTCATCGCCGTGGGCAAGCGCGACGAGGCGCTCGCGATCCTGGCCAAGGAGCGCAACGAGGTCGAGCTGCGTAACGACCACCACCGCCGAGAGCGGATGCAGACGATCGAGCGAGGCGGGCACTTCACCTTCGCCGGCGATCCGGTGGATCGCCACCTCCGGATGGCCGACCGCGCCCAGCGCGCTGGCCATGGCCACGACGAGCTCGAGCACTACCGCGCGGCGCGGGTGCTGCTCGAGGCGGGTATCGCCCCCGCCGCTAGGTCCCCGAAGGAAACGTAAACGCCGGCGGCTTGAATCCCTCGGCGGGGTTGATCACGATGGTGATGACCTCGTGCGACTTCAAGGGAATGGTGCGAGGGTCCTTGTCCCAGACCGTCGCGCCGTTCTTGTCTCCGACGTCGACGTAGGTGACGACCTTGTCGTTCGGTCCGATGGTGAAGGTCGAGACGTGGGTGGCGTCGAGCTTCTGCGAGTCCCGGCCGTTGGCGGTGCTCCACGCGTTCCAGACGTCGAAGAACTGGCCCAGCGTGAAGGTGTCACTCGCGGGCGCCTCGATATGGATCACGTTCTTTTCGCCGCCGTGCACGTGCAGCCAGTAGTAGCAGGTGGGGCTCCCCGTGGAATTCGTCTGGATGCCGGTGTTGTCCGGCATGTTGACGACGTTGCCCTGGTAGACGATCTGCAGGGCGGCGTGGTAGTGGACCTGCGTGTGCTCGAGCTGGTCGCACGGGATGCCGCTCACGGTCTGCGGGACCGGACCCGGGCGGTTGAGATAGACGATGAACGCCACCATCGCGATCGCGAGGACGGCGAGGATGCCGCCGACGACGATCGGCAGGAGCGGGACACCGGCTCCGCTCTTGGGACGGACGGCCTGCCGGCGGCCGGCCTTGCCCTTCCCGGAATACGAGCCGGCGCTCTTCGCTCGAGATTTGGGGGCCATTTGTAGGGCATGTAGAATACCGGCCAGACCTTTCTGGCCTCGGCCGAGGGCACGCCCTCGTTCGACCGGGGCCTCAAACCCATAGGAAGGAGGTACCGCGTTGCGGGACTACGAAGTTCTCTACATCGTCCGCGCCGACATCGACGACGACAAGGTGCAGGACGCGGTGAAGCGGGTCAACACGCTCATCCAGCGCTCGGGCGGTTCGGCCGACCGCACCAATCTCTGGGGCAAGCGCAAGCTCGCGTACGAGGTGAAGCACCAGAAGGAAGGGGCGTACGTGCTCCAGGACTTCCAGCTCGACCCCGACCGCGTGCCCGAGCTGGAGGCTTCCCTGAAGATTACCGAAGAGGTCTTGCGCCACCTCATCGTGCGCAAGCCCGAGAAGGCGGCCGCAACCGCCGTGACCCCGCCACCGGCGGAGGCCGTGGCCGAGTCGCAGGCCGAGGACGAGGCGGCGCGGCCGGTGCGTCGCATGGACCGTGAGGATCGGGAGGAGTCTTAAATGTCGAACCTCAACAAGGCGCTTCTGATCGGCCGTCTGACCAAGGACCCGGAAATGCGCTACACGCCCAGCGGCACCGCGGTCACGAACTTCAGCATCGCCACCAACCGCTGGTCGAGCGGGCCGGAGGGCGAGCGCAAGGAGTTCACCGACTACCACAACATCGTCGCCTACAACGCCGGCAAGCGAAACCTGGCCGAGATCGTCGCCCAGTACACGCGCAAGGGCGCCCTCGTGTTCGTCGAGGGCCGCATCCAGACCCGTTCCTGGGAGGGCCAGGACGGACAGAAGAGACGGACCACCGAGATCATCGCCAACGACGTCCAGTTCCTCGACAGCCGCAGCGGCGGCGGAGGCGCGGGCGGTGCAGGCGGTGGTGACGGCATGGCGGCCCGCGCCAACAGGCCGGCCGCCAGCGATGACATCCCAGCGCCGGACGACGTCGCCCGCGACGTCGACCCCGACGAGATCCCGTTCTAGGAGCTGCGAAGAGATATGGCCACCAACCGTCCATCGGGACCCCCACGCGAAGAGCGCTCGGACCGTCCGTCCGGCCCCCGCGGCCAGAAGCGCCAGCACCGGAAGGTCTGCGCGTTTTGCGTGGAGAAGATCGACTACATCGACTACAAGGAGGTCTCGCGCCTGCGCCGGTTCGTCAGCGACCGGGGCAAGATCCTGCCCCGCCGCGTCACCGGGACCTGCGCCCGGCACCAGCGGCCGCTGACCACGGCGCTCGAGCGGGCGCGCGCGATCGCGCTGCTTCCCTACACCACCGCACTCCACCAAGTCAAAACCTCTAGGCCGCCCAAGCCACGTCCTAGAGCATGCCACTGCGCTTCTCGACGCAGCTTCGAATCCCCGGCCCGACCCCGCTGCCCGAGCGGGTCGTGCGCAGCATGAGCCGGCCGATGATCGACCACCGCGGACCGGAGTTCGCGGCCATCCTCTCCGAGGTGACCGCCGGGGCCAAGCGCGTCTTCAAGACCAAGAACGACCTGCTCCTGCTGACCAGCTCGGGTACCGGCGGCCTCGAGTCCGCGGTCGCCAACCTGGTCTCGCCCGGCGACGAGGTCGTGGCCGCGCTGTGCGGCAACTTCGGCGAGCGCTTCGCGGCCCTCGCCGCCGCCTACGGCGCCGACGTCGTGCGGCTCGAGGTCGAGTGGGGGCAGCCTGTGGACCCGGACGACCTGGCCGTCGTCCTGCGCCGCCATCCAAAAGCGCGCGTCGTCCTGCTGACGCACAACGAAACCTCGACCGGGCTCACCAACCCGCTGCGCGAGCTGGCGCGAGCGGCCCGCGAGGCCGACCGCATCGTGGTGGTCGACGGCGTGAGCTCGATCAGCTCCATCGACATCGAGACGGATGCATGGGGCATCGACGTCGCCGTCAGCGGCTCGCAGAAGGGCTGGATGGCGCCGCCCGGGATCGCCCTGGTCAGCGTCAGCGACCGCGCCTGGGCGCAGCAGGCGCAGGCCCGCTCGCCGCGCTTCTACTTCGACTGGAAGGAGGCGAAGACGTGGGCGGACAAGGGCCAGACGCCGTTCACGCCCGCAATCCCGGTCGCATTCGCCATGCAGGAAGGGCTGCGCATGCTCGAGGAAGAGGGGCTCGCCAACGTGTACGAGCGCCACGCGCGCCTCGCCCGGGCGACGCAGGCCGGCCTGGCGGCGCTGGGCTTCACGCTCTTCGCCCGCGAGGGCTACCGCTCGCCCACGGTCACGTCGGCGGTGCCGCCTCCAGGAGTCGACGTCGCGGCACTGCGTAGGCTCCTGGACACGAAATACGGCGTCGTCATCGCCGGCGGGCAGGGCAAGATGGCGGGCAAGATGGTCCGCGTCGGCCATCTCGGCGCGGTCGCGGATGGCGACGTGGTCCAGGTCATCTGGGCGCTGGAGCAGGCGTTCGAGGAGCTCGACGTGGCGCCGGCAGACGGACGCGCGGTAGCGGCGGTCACCGCCTCGATCCAGGGGGTCCCGGCGGCCGCCCGCTAGCATCCGTTCCTTGGCCAAGATCCTGGTCGCCGACCCGCTCGCCGAGGACGGCCTCGAGCGCTTGAGGCGCGCAGGCGAGGTGACCGTCGTCTCCAAGCTGGGCGAGTCCGAGCTGGTTCAGCGCATTCCCGCCTTCGACGCTCTGGTCGTGCGCAGTGAGACGCGCGTCACGGCGCCGATCATCGAGGCGGGCGCGCGCCTGCGCGTCGTCGGACGTGCCGGGGTCGGCGTGGACAACATCGACGTGCCTGCGGCGACTCGCCGCGGCATCCTTGTCGTCAACGCGCCTCGCGGCAACATCGTCGCCGCCGCCGAGCACACGATGGCGCTCTTGTTCGCCCTGGCGCGCTCAGTGCCGCAAGCCGACGCGT
>CBJLKR010000101.1:0-8289 GCA_966423695.1 uncultured bacterium
CGTCATCGGGCGCGACGCGGAGATCCGCCGCGTCATCCAGGTGCTTTCGCGCCGGACCAAGAACAACCCCGTGCTCATCGGCGAGCCGGGCGTCGGCAAGACGGCCATCGCGGAGGGCCTGGCGCAGCGCATCGCGCAGGGCGATGTTCCGGAAGGCCTGAAGGGCAAGCGCGTCATCGCGCTCGACCTGGGCGCCCTCGTCGCCGGCACCAAGTTCCGCGGCGAGTTCGAGGACCGCCTGAAGGCTGTGCTCAAGGAGGTCGAAGGCTCGGACGGGCAGGTGGTCCTGTTCATCGACGAGCTCCACACGCTGGTCGGCGCGGGTGCCGCGGAGGGCGCCATCGACGCCGCCAACCTGCTCAAGCCCGCGCTCGCGCGCGGTGAGCTGCGCGCCATCGGCGCGACGACGCTCGACGAGTACCGCAAGCACATAGAAAAGGACGCGGCGCTCGAGCGGCGGTTCCAGCCGGTGTTGGTCGACCAGCCGTCGGTCGAGGACACGATCAGCATCCTCCGCGGCCTGCGGGAGCGGTACGAGGTCCACCACGGGGTCCGCATCAAGGACTCGGCTCTGGTGGCGGCCGCCGTGCTGTCGAACCGCTACATCACCGACCGTTTCCTGCCGGACAAGGCAATCGACCTCATGGACGAGGCGGCGGCGCGCCTTCGCACCGAGATCGACTCCATGCCTACGGAGCTGGACGAGCTCGAACGCCAGATTCGCCAGCTCGAGATCGAGCGCGAGGCGCTGAAGAAGGAGACCGACCGCGCGTCGAAGGAGCGGCTGGGCGCGATCGAGAAGCAGCTGGCAGGCCTGTCCGAGAGGCGCACCTCGCTGCGCTCGCGCTGGAACCAGGAGAAGGAGGTCATCGCGAAGATCCGCAAGCTGAAGGCGCAGCTCGAGGAGGTCCGCGCCGACGCCGAACGCGCTGAGCGCGCCTCCGATTTCGCCAAGGCGGCGGAGCTCCGCTACGGCAAGGCCGTCGAGATGCAGAAGCAGCTCGACGACGTCAACGCACGGCTCGCGCAGCTCCAGGGCGGCCAACCGCTGCTCAAAGAGGAGGTAACCGAGGAGGACATCGCCCAGATCGTGGCCAAGTGGACCGGCATCCCGGTCTCGAGGCTGATGGAGGGCGAGGTCGCCAAGCTCATCTCCATGGAAGAGCGTCTGCACGAGCGCGTCATCGGGCAGGACGAGGCCGTCAGCGCCGTCGCCAACGCCGTGCGCCGCTCGCGCTCCGGCCTCTCGGACCCGAACCGTCCCGTCGGGTCGTTCATCTTCCTGGGGCCGACGGGCGTCGGCAAGACCGAGCTGGCCCGCGCGCTGGCCGAGTTCCTCTTCGACGACGAGCAGGCGCTCATCCGGCTCGATATGTCGGAATACCAGGAGAAGCACACTGTCGCGCGCATGATCGGCGCGCCGCCGGGCTATGTGGGCTACGACGAAGGCGGGCAGCTGACGGAGGCGGTGCGCCGCCGGCCGTACTCGGTCGTGCTCTTCGACGAGATCGAGAAGGCGCACCCGGACGTCTTCAACGTGCTGCTGCAGATCCTCGACGACGGCCGCCTGACCGACGGCCAGGGGCGCACGATCGACTTCCGCAACACCGTGCTGATCATGACCTCGAACCTCGGCGGCCAGCTGATCCAGGAGATGGCCACCCGGCCGTTCGAGGACGTGCGGGAGGCGGTGACGGCCGTGCTCCGCGATCAGTTCCGGCCCGAGTTCCTCAACCGCGTCGACGAGGTCATCGTGTTCAAGCCGCTGACGCAGGACCAGCTCGGGGCGATTGTCGACATCCAGCTGGGGCGCCTTCAGAAGCGCCTGGACGAACGCAAGGTCAGGCTCGTCGTGACCGGCGCCGCGCGCAAGCTGCTGATCGAGCGCGGTTGGGACCCGGTTTACGGCGCCCGGCCGCTGAAGCGGGCGATCCAGCGCATGGTCCAGGACTCGCTCGCCATGCACATCCTGGCCGGGAAATTCGGCGAGGGCGACACGGTCGAGGTGGACGTCAAGAACGGCGAGCTGGTCTTCGAAAAGGCCAAGGCGCGCGCCGTCGAGCCGGTGGCCTAGGTCGGGCTGGGTCGGGCTAGGTCGAGCACACTGTGCCGGCGGGCGGCACAGTGAGGTTGATCAGGTACGCATCCTCGATCTCGTGCGAGCACGGGCTGGCGTCGTACGACGTGTGGCCGTTGCCTGCGCGGGTGAGCAGGACCGAACCCTGGATCTGCTTGTTCACCGACTGCGCCTCCGAGTAGGGCGTCGCGGGGTCGTTGGTCCCTCCGACGAGGAGGATGGGCGGCGCCCCGCTCACGGCTAGCGGCTCGTTGGAGTGCTTCGGCTTCGCCGGCCATACGGCGCACTGGAGGTTGGAGTACTGGCTCCAGGGTCCGAAGAACGGCGCCGCCTCCGCAAACGCAGGACCGAGCTTGTCGTACGCGGCGGTGTCCGTCGGCACCGCGAAGTCGAGGCAGTACGTCGCCTGGTACGCGCCGTTGAAGAGGTTGTCGTACGACCCGTCGGCCTTGCGCTGGTTGTAGGCGTCGGCGAGGAACAGCATCGTCGAGCCGTCGCCGTTGTCGAGGGAGGTCAGGGCGCGGTCGAGCAGCTGCCAGGTGCTCTGGCTGTAGAGGGTGACGAGCACGCCGGTCATCGCGAGTGAGCGCGTCAGCTGGCGGTTGCCCACGCGCAGTGGATTGGCGTCGAGCCGCGCCATCGCCGCCTTGAGCTTGGTCAAGGGATCTCCCGTGCGTCCGTACGCGCAGGTGCCGCTCGCGCGGCAGTTGGCGACCCACGCGTTCAGGTTCTGCTCGAACCCCTTGACCTGGCCGAGGACGCTGTCGTTCGCGGGCACGGTCGGGTCGACCACGCCGTCGAGCGACAGGGCGCGGATGTGCGTGGGGAAGAGGTGCGCGTACCACTGGCCGATGAAGGTGCCGTACGAGAAGCCGAGGTAGGTCAGCTTCTCGTCGCCGACCGCGGCGCGGATCTGGTCCATATCGCGGGCGGTGCTTTCCGAGTCGAGGAACGGCAGGATATCGCCGTTGCGGCGCTGGCACGCGGCGGCGAAGTCCCTGTTGGCCTGGATCGAGGCCTGCTTCTCCTCTGGGTCGTCGAGGACCGAGTCGAGGGCGAGGTACTGGTCCAGGGTCGGTCCGTCGACGCACGCGACGGGCGTGCTCGCGGCCACGCCGCGCGGGTCCCAGGTGACGAGGTCGAAGCGCCGGTTCAGGTTGCTGAGCGAGCTGATGTCGCTGCGCATGAAGTCGATGCCGGACTCGCCCGGGCCGCCGGGGTTCATGAGCAGCGAGCTGATGCGGTTGGTCTGGTCGGTGGCCGGCTTGCGAAGCAGGGCCAGCGAGATCTTCCGCCCGTCGGGCTGCGAGTAGTCGAGCGGAACCTGGAGCGTGCCGCACTGGAATCCGCCTCCGCAGTCCGTCCACGCGATCTTCGAGGGCCTGGTGGATGGGGTCGGCGAGTGCGCCGCCACGGGGGATCTGACGGTGCATGAGGCCAGGACGATCGTGACGAGCACCAAGACCCATGCCCCGCGACCCGTCACAAAAACGAGTCTAGCCGGACGGCGCTGCGGCCCCGACAATGGCGGAGCCATGGCGGACTCGATCGAAATCACTCGTGGTGAGCTCGACCTGATCCTCGATGCGCTCGGCGACGCCGTGTTCTACCGCGACGCCCGCTCGCATGTGCTCCGAGGGGCGGTACGGAGGCGTGGCGGACAGGCGGACGCGGGCGACGAGCACCGGCTGAAGGCGAGGGCGTACGAGGAGCTCGCCAGGCGTCTGGCGACGCGGCGCGAAACCGCGTAACCGTTCACGGATGGAGGCGTTCGAGCGGATGTGAGCCTTCGGTTGACGGCAGCAGTTTTGATGCTGATCGTCGCGGGATGCGGCGGCACAGCCGGCACCCCGTCGCACACGCCGCTCGCCGCCGTCTCGCCGACCGCGTCGAGCCCTTCCTCTTCGCCGGCCGCTTCGGCCTCGCCATCGTCCTCTGCATCGGCGTCGACGGTGCCGGGCCCTGCCGGCACCGAGCTGGTGATCTCGGACGTCGCGAACAACCAAGTGCGCCTGGCCCGGCTCGACGCCACCGATACGGCCACCGTGACGGGCTTGTTCGACGGCGTCGTCGGTGGTCACGTGATCGTCATCAATGGCACCGCACTGGAATCACTCACACCTCCGAATACCCTCCGCAAGCTGGGCACGCTCGCGGGCCCGACCGAATGGCTCGGACCGGGCACCGTGGCGGTGAAGGCCGACCTGAGCGCCTGGCTGTACACGGTGCCGGACAGTTCGTGGACGTCGACGATCCACCTGGGGACTCCGGCTGGCGATCGCATCGTGGCGACCCTCCCATCACCGGACGGCAACGCGTTCTACCAGCCATTCGCCTGGAACGCGAGCGGCGCGTACTTCAGCCGCCAGGCGACGGGGCTCGGCGGAGCGGGCCCCTTCCTTGACTACCGCTTCCCACTCGAGAGGTTCGACGTTTCGAGCGGCCGTATGACCGACGTCACTCCGACCTGCATCGCGTACGCGGTCCTGGACGAGGGGACGATGATCTGCCGCTCCTCGTTCGCAGATTCCCGCTTGCAGGTGCGGACGCAATCGGGGCTGACGATCAGCATCCAGGTGACGCTCGGCACCGGGACGGGCACGAACTCCGCCTTCTGGCACGTGCTCGTGTCTCCGGACAACTCGCGCGTGGTCGTGACTCGCAACGGCGCCAAGGACCCGACGATCAACTACCAGATGGCCGTCGCCGGCCTGACCGAATCGACCGCATCGGCCTTTGGGCCGCTCGACTTCCTCTCCGGCGCCTGGCTTCCCGACGGACGCCTCGTCGCCGACCACGTCTGCGTCCCGACCGAGTGGGGCGGAGGGCCGTGCAGCGGCTCACTGGACGGCACGTACATCTTCAGCTCCGACGGGTCGACCCACTCGCTGTTCTACAAGCTGAAGGCCGGAGTGGTCGTCGCCTCGGTCTAAGGCTTCGGCGACTCGAGCCAGGCGTCGAGGGCGGCGAGGAATCCCTCGGGGTCGTCGCGGAAGATCGAATGCCCGGTGCCGGGAACAGTGATGACGTCAAAGCCTCCCCGCCGCAGGACCTCGACGTCATCTGGTGGGACGAGGTCGCTTGGGTCGGCGAGCATGACGAGCGCGGGTATGGCGGTCGTTCGCGGCATGTGGTCGTGGCCTCCGCCGGGAAGCAGGCTGTCGATGCACCGCGGGTCCATGCGCTTGAGCGAGGCGGCCCTCGCGACGATGTCCTCGTCGGCCCAGCGAGGATGGGCGACGCGCAGCCGATTCGCGTCCCAGCCGAGCTCCGCGCGGAATTCCGCGCGATTCCGCTCGTGACATTCGGCCGCTATCTTCCACGCGGGGTCGACGTACACCGCGCGTTGCGGACGCAGGCGGTCCACGGCGAGCGCAAGCGCCATGCCGCCGAGCGAGTGCCCGATCGCGAGGTCCGCCCCCGCGGGTAGCGTTTCGACGAGGTCGTCCGCCCACGATTGGGGGTCGTAGTCGCCGCGCGGGCTGACGCCGTGGCCGCGCAGCTCCGGCATTAGGACGCGGAATCCGCGCTCGACCATCGCGGGCGCGACCCGGCACCACGCGCCGTGGTCGGACAGGAGCCCGTGGACGAGGATCGCGGTCCGGGGCCCGTTGCCCATCTCGACGACGTTGAGCTTCATATCGCCGCAGCGTAACTAGTCAGGTGCGTCGACGACGACCGACCAGTCCGCCGGAGATGGGCTGCTGTCGGTCAGCGCGAAGACGACTGTCATCTTGCCGGGCGCAGGTGCGGCGGCTGGACCGCGGTCGATCTCAACGTACCCGTGCTCGGCGTGGTAACAGTTGCACTGCGTGGCGTCGATCGTGCCGAAGATGAAGCCGCCGCACGATTTCTCGAAGGCGTGGCGTTCCATCGAGACCTTGAGCAGGTCTGCGGCCATCTGCCGCGCGGTGAGTCCTGCGGGTTCGTACACGCGCATCCACGCGCGGTCGCACGGCCCGAGCGGCTCGCCTTCCATGCCGATGAACTTTCGCTCCACGCCGCCATCGGCCAGGGCGACGACATCGGGGAGGGTCCTTGGCGGGTAGTTCGGGTGTTCGGCGGGCGACGGCATGGGAACGCTGTGGGGGGCCGAAGCCGTCGGCCTCGAGCTGGGCGCCGATGCCGACTGTTGCATGCACGAGATCGCGATCAACCCGAAGGCGACCATCGCGAGCAGACGGGACACCCGGCCGAGCGTACCGGCCGTGCATTACGAGGTGATGCGACTCGTAATGCCGGCCGCGGCGGCCACGCCGTGGTGGCGATGGCGGGAAGGCAGGGATTCGAACCCTGGAGGGAGCTTTACACCCCCTACCCGCTTAGCAGGCGGGTGCTTTCGACCACTCAGCCACCTCCCCGACGAGGCGAGGTCGTCGCTCGATTCTATCGAGCACAGCCTACCCAGGCCGCTCCCCATACTTAGCAGCCGATGGAAGCACCCGGCGGACCAGGCGCGCCCCCGATGTGGGGCCCCGGCCGCAAGATGGCGTTCGGCGCCGCGCCGGGGTCCAGGAGCAAGCTCTGGTACACGCTCGCCGGCGGCAACCTGAGCGAGGTCTTCTTCCCGTTTCTCGACCGGGTCGCGCTGCACGAGCTGCGCTTCTTCGCCAGCGCCGGCGGCGCGCCACCAGTCGATGACGCCGTCGACGCCGAGCACATCGTCACGTGGATCGCTCCCGGCGTCCCTGCGTTCCGGGTTGAAACGACGCACCACGAGTACCGCCTGACCAAGGAGTACTTCTCCGACCCGGAGGAGAACGCCCTGCTCATCGCCGCGACCTTCACCCCCGAGCTGCCGGACCTACGTCTGTACATGCAGGCCTCCGCGCACTGGACGCCGTACACGGAGGGCAACTTCGCCTGGGTCGTCGACACGCACCCGCCGGCGCTGCTCCTCCAGCAGCAGGACGTGTGGATCTGCGTCGTCGGCCCCTTCAGCCGCGCCAGCGCGGGCTACTACCGGAGCTCCGACGTCCACATCGACCTGAGCGATGCGGACGGGATGTTCACCTACAGCTACGACCGCTCCGGTCCCGGCAACGCTTCGGTCGGCGCCGAGATCGGAGTGCGCGCGGGCAACTTCCAGATGGCCGTCGGCTTCGCCCACACCCGCGCCGACGCCGAGGAGGTCGCGCGGACCGCGCTGCAGAAAGGGGCGGGCACGGTCAGGCAGTCGTTCGAGCGTGCGTGGCGCGCGCAGCCCGATATGCCGCAGGCGCTGGGCAAGGTCAGCGGCGACGACGGCATGCTCGCCCGCGCGTCCTTCGCGCTGCTTCACTGCCTCGAGGACAAATCGCACGCGGGGGCGTTCGTCGCCGCGCCGGCCGCCCCGTGGGGCGAGCAGAACCACGACGGCAACCACGTCTACCACCTCGTCTGGCCGCGCGACCTGTGCCGCATCGCGACCGCGCTCCTCGACGCCGGCGACAGCGACGCGGCGCTCCGCGCTTTCCGCCACCTCCAGCGCCACCAGCGCGCGGACGGCGGCTGGTACCAGAACTGGACGCTGGACGGCACCCCACACTGGCAATCGACCGAGCTCGACCAGGTCGCGCTCCCCATCCTGCTCGCGTGGCGGCTCGGGGTCGCCGGCTGCCTGGACCACGACCCCTACGCCACGATGATCCGTCCGGCGGCGCAGTTCATCCTGCGCGAGGGCCCGCAGACCCAGCTCGACCGCTGGGAGGACGCCGGCGGGCTGTCGCCCTCGACGCTCGCGGTCGCGATCGCCGCGCTCATCGTCGCGGCCGAGTTCGCCCACGACGCGGGCGAGCACGTCGCCGCCAGCCACCTGCGCGCGGTCGCCGACTACTGGAACGACCGCGTCGAGTCCTGGTGCTCGCTGCCTTCCGGCCAGTACGTGCGGCTCGCCTCGGACCCCGACCACCAGCCGGCCGGCGGCGCGGTCGCACCGGAGTTTCTCGAGCTCGTGCGCTATGGCCTGCGCCGCCCGAAGGACGACCGTGTCCTGCGCAGCCTTCAGGGCGTCGACACGTCGCTCAAGGTCAGCCTGCCCGGCGGACCCAGCTGGCGCCGCTACGTCGGCGACGACTACGGCGAGCACGAGGACGGCGCGCCCTGGGACGGCGGCGGGCGCGGGCGGGCCTGGCCGGTGCTGACCGCGGAGCGGGCTCGTCATTTCTTCTCGATGGGGCTGCCCGCGGCCGAGCTCGTCCCCGTGGGAGAGCATGGGCACCCCTTGCGCCAGG
>CBJLKR010000102.1:0-8219 GCA_966423695.1 uncultured bacterium
CGTCAACCCGGCGTTCTGGCGCAGCCGCCTGGCCGGCCTGAACCGCGACCAGGTCGTGCTGGCCGACCTCGAGTGGAGGCTAGTCCACGCGGGCATGGCCGCAGCGCGCGACTACGTCGAGAGCGTGGTCCTGCCGGCGATCCGGCGGGCGGAGAAGGCTGCTGTGGGCTAGCGCTCCGACTGCATCGTCACGTTGCCGTTCAGGCTGGCTCCGTCCTCGACGGTGAGGCGGCCGACCTTGACGTCGCCGACGAGCTTGCCGGTGCCGGCGAGGGTGAGTCGCTTGCGGGCGGTCACGTTCCCGGTCACCTGGCCGCGGACGCTTACGTTTGCGCCTTCGATCGCGGCCTGGATGGTCGCGCCGGAGTCGACGGTCACGTCGCCGCTCGCCTTCAGGTCGCCCTCGACGGTGCCCGCGACCTTGAGGTCGCCCTGGATCTCCAGGCGCCCCTGGAGCACGTCGCGCGGGCCCAGGCTGACGACGTTCGTGCCGCCGCCGTTCTGGGTCGTCGTCGCCTGGCCGGCGGTCTTTTCAGCTTGCGCCATTGGGTCCTCCAAGACGTAATGAGGGTCCGTCCCGTTTTCAGGGAGCTAGCATCGTAACAGCCGTGCCCCCAGCCGTCGACGAAGGTTGAGCATCACACCGTGGCCTTGATGAATCGAGATGCGTCCGGCGAGATGGTCGATCACATCGTCGACTTCTTCGACCGGATCGCACCCACCTACGACGAATGGGCGGGCGGCCAGCACGGGCGCGTGGCGGCCCGGCTCGTCGACCTCGCCGCGCCGGAGAAGAACGAGCACGTCCTCGACGTCGGCACGGGCACGGGTCTGGTGGCGCACCTGGTCGCGCCGCGAGTCAAGCCGGGCACGGTTTTCGGGATCGACCTGTCGGACAACATGCTCGCGATCGCCCGCGCGCGGCAGGGGGATGGCCCCGCGCCGCGGGCTTTGCCCGCGCGGGGCGACAGGGGGGGCTCCTCCCCTCAGAAGAACAAGAACGTGCAGTTCGTCGGCATGGCGGCCGAGCACCTAGTCTTCCGGCCGTCGACGTTCGACCTCGTGACCATGGGCGAGGCGCTGACCTATTTCGCCGACCCGACCGAGGCCCTCGCGGAGGCGCATCGCGTCCTGCGTCCCGGCGGGCGGATCGCAGTGTCGTGCCAGCGGCGCAGCCTGAACACGCGCGCACAGGAGCTGTTCTTCCAGGGGCTGACGCCGCTGGCGCGCCGGCACTACCTCAGCCTTCCGCGCTACAGCTCCGAGCGCGCGCGCTTCGGCGAACCTGACGTGCTGCCACAGATCCTCGCCGGCGCGGGGTTCGAAGTCGGCAGGCTCACCGAGATGGTGACCGGCGGGCGGGCCGGCAACGCGAGGGAGTGGATCGAGCTGATGGCCGGCGCCGGGCCGAGGCCGTACACGCTCATCCGCTCTCTGGGCCCGCGCTATCGGGACGAGCTCGTCGATGAGGTCGAGGCGGCGATGGCCAGCCTCGGCGATCCCGACGACGCGTTCAGGTACCACCACTCGTACGTGCTGGTCGTAGCGACCAGGCGATGACGACCGCCGCGAGCGCGCACAGCGCCGCGGCCATGACGAAGATCTCGCGGTACTCCTGCAGGAAGGCCGCCGCGATGAGCGCCTCGAGGTGCTTCACGCGCGTTCGGAGGTCCGGGTCGTTGACCACGGGCGTGCCGAGGATCTGGTGAAAGCGATAGAGACCGAACGCCGTCAGCGCTGACAGCCCGAGCAGCATGCCCATCGTGCGCGCCAGCACGACGAGGCTCGTCGCCAGCCCGTGGCTCGAGCCACGCGTCAGCGCGAGGACGGCCGCGGTGAGCGGCGCGATCACCAGCCCAAAGCCCAGCCCGCATGCCGCCAGGGCGATGTCCGCCTGCTTGATGGGCCCGACGCGGAGCGCGAGCTCGTTGGCGCTCCACGTCGACATCTGCGCGAAAGCCAGCGCGGAGACGATGACTCCCGCGGCGCCGGTGGCACGGTTGCCGGCGCGCGACGCAAGCAATCCGCCGGCCACGGCGCCGAAGGGCACGCCGACCAGGAACTGGGTGAGAAAGAGGCCCGAGTCGAGCGCCCCGAGGTTGAAGACCAGGCGGCCGACTATTGGGACGTCGACCAGCGTGACGATGAGGGCAGCACCAATCAGCACGTTGGCGAACGTCACGCCGGCAAAGGCGCGGCTGTGCAGGAGCTCGCGGGGGATCAAGGGCTCGAGCTGCCGGACCTGCCGCCACGCGTAGCCGCCCAGAAGGATGACGGCGACGGCGCCGGCGGGGATGAACAGCGCGTTGACCGCGCGATGTTCGGGATCGTCGGGGTAGAGCGCGAAGACGAGCCCGCCGAGACCGCCTCCGAGCATCGCGGCGCCGAGCCAGTCGACGCTCGACGCGCGCGGAGCCGAGGCGCGGGCGGTCCGGCTTGTGGCGACGACGCAGGCCGCGCACAGCGCGGCGAGAGGCAGGTTGAACCAGAACACGAAGCGCCATGCGCCGGCGCCCGCGGCCGCGGCGGCGAGGGTCGCGCCGTAGAGGGGGCCCAGCACGCTGCCCGCCTCCTGCAGTGCGGCGACAGAACCGAGCGCGACGGTGCGGGCGCGCCCGCCGTAGAGGTCGGCCGCCAGGGCAAGCGCGAGGGGCACGAGGCCCCCGCCGCCCAGGCCCTGGACGAACCGGCCGGCGACCAGCCAGGCCAGGCCGGCGAAGCTCCACAGGCCTGCCGTCGCCGTCAGCGCGGAGCCCAGGGCGAAGGCGCCGAGGCACGCGACGTAGACCACGATCCGGCCCCGCGCGTCCGAGTAGGCGCCGAGCAGCGGCATCGCCACCACGTAGCCGGCCAAGAAGCCGGTGACTATGGGCGTCGCCTGCTCGAAGTTCTCGATCGTGACCCCGACGTCGCCGCTCATCGCCGGCAGCAGGGTGACCACGACGTAAGCGTCCAGCGCGGCGACGAACAGCCCCGCGCCCGCGAGCGCGAGCAACAGGGCGCTGCGACGCGAGGTCAAGGCGCCGGCGACGCGATGCTCACCGTGGCGTTGAAGTTTGAGATGTCGACCTCGACGGCCGCCTCCTTGCCGCCGTCACCGAAGTCGCCGTCGAGCACCGCCTTGCGGATCAGGTGGTCGGACGTGCTGATCCAAACGTTCGCGGTCACCGGTCCGTTCGATTTGAGCTCGGCGAGCAGCGCGTGGACCTGGTCGGCCGAATACGTCGCGCTGACGTGGTCCACGGTCCTGCCGTCGAGCTGCTCGCTCGCCACGTACTTCTTGTCCGTGCCGGCGGGGACGATCGCCGGCAGTCCCGTGGCGGGGTCGAACAGCTTCGCCATGTTGGGGAACGCGGCTGCCTCGGTCCCGGTGAGCTCCCGGAAGGGCGAGAACGGGATGTGCAGATAGACACGGCCCGAGACGATCACGACCTCGAGCGCAAACGAGATGTCCTGCTGCTTGACCGTGTAGACGGTGTCGCTGTCCGCAGGCATGCGGACCGACGTCTTGGCGCTGGTCAACACGAAGCCCTGGATGGACAACGTGCCCTTTGTGACCTTGAGCGTCGCGCCGGCGCTCTTCAGCGAGGCCATGGCGGCGGCGCTGTCGCGGAGGATCTTCGCCGGATCGCCCGCCGGCGGCCCGCCGCCGCACGCGGCGAGGGTGAGCGCGGTGGCGAGGGCGGCGATCGCGCGCTTCACTCGCGAGCTCGCACGATGATGCGGACGGGCCGGTCGAGGAACAGGTACTCCCACGCCCAGTTGATGAGCACGATGAGGCGGCTGCGGAAGCTGATCACGTTGATCAGGTGCACCGTGAGCCAGATCACCCAGCCGATGAAGCCCGAGAAGCGAAGGCCGCGGATCTGCGCCACGGCCGAGTTGCGACCGATCGTGGCCATGATGCCGGGATCTTTGTAGACGTACTTGGTGGCGCCGCCGGTGCCGCGCGCCATCCGGCCGATCGACGCGGCCACGTGCTTGCCGGCCTGCATCGCGACCGGGATCAGCATGGGCAAGAGAGCGGCCCCCTCCTGGGCGCCGGCGAGGTCGCCGATCACGAAGACGACCGGATGACCAGGCACCTGGAGCGTCGGCTCGACGCGGATGCGTCCCTGGCGCACGAGACCGAGACCGGTCTGCCTGCCGACCTCGGACGCGCGCACGCCGGCGGTCCAGATGACCAGCCCGCACGGGATCTCCTCTCCGCCCGCGATCTTCACCGAGCGATCGGTGACGGCGTCGACCTTGGCGCCGAGCATCACCTCGACGCCCTTGCGCTCGAGAGAGCGGCGGGCGGCCTCGCGCAGCGATGGTGCAAACGCTCCGAGCACATATGGCGCTGCTTCTATAAGCACCACGCGGACGTCTTTTGTGTCGAGGTCGCGGTAGTCCTTGCGGAGGACGACGCGAATCAGCTCGGAGACCGCGCCGGCCATCTCGACGCCGGTTGGACCGCCACCGACGATGGCAAAGGTCAGGAGCATGCGCCGCCGGTTCGCGTCGTCGGTCCAGCGCGATTCCTCGATCCGGGAGAGGAGCTGGTTGCGGACGGCCAGCCCCTCGTCGAGGTTTTTGAGCCCGATCGAGTGCGCCTCGAGCGCGGCGTTGCCGAAGTAATCGCTCTGGGCGCCGCTCGCGAGGACGAGGTAGTCGTACGCGACCGGACCGTGGTCGGTGAGCAGCCGGCGCGCGTCGAAGTCGACGCCCGTGATGGACGCCTGCAGGAAGTCGGCGTTGCGGAGCGGCCGGATGAGGGAGCGCACGGGGCGCGCGATCTCGCCCGGGTCGAGCAGCGCGCCCGCGACCTGGTAGAGGAGTGGCGTGAAGAGGTGGTAGTTGTTCCGGTCGACGAGGAGGACGTCGACGGGCGCGTGCTTCCAGGCTCGCGCGCACGTGAGGCCGCCGAAGCCCGCGCCCGCGATGACGACGCGCGGACGCCGCTTCTCACTCATGTCGGGACGTTGCGCTGTCCCTTCTGCGGCGGATAGCGCCCGCGCCCGCCGCCATGGCGCCGGTTGGCCATCTTCTCCACCGCACCCGTCCCTCCCATCGCCTCGAGGAGCGACTTCGGCAGCTTCTGCTTCTTCTTGACGACCGGCTCGAAGAGGTCGCCAAGCTTGTCGATTCGCTTGAGCACCTGCTCGGTTTCGAAGACGAGCAGCTCGGGGTCTTTCGCCTTCATGCACTTCTCGACCTCGTCCCAGGTGACGGGCGTCGAGACCGTGGGACGCTTGCGCGCGCGCAGCGAGTAGACGTTGACCGTCGTCTTGTACTCGTCGTTCTGGCTCCAGTCGATGAGCACCTTGCCCGCGCGCAGCTCCTTCAGCTGCTTGTGCACGGCGAGCTGCGGGTACTTCTCCTCGAAGTGCTGGGCCAGGCCCTTGGACACGACCTTCGTCTCGACGTAGCCGACCTTCGTGTTCAGCGGGACGTACAGCTGCAGGCCTTTCGACCCCGACGTCTTGGCGAACGACTCGAGGCCGTGCTCGCGAAAAAAATCGCGCAGCATGAGCCCGATGCGGCAGCACTCGACGATGGTCGCGGGCGGCCCTGGGTCGAGGTCGAACACCAGTGTGCGCGGGGTGGGGAGGTCGGCGGCGTACGACAGCGACGTGTGCAGCTCCAGCGTCGCGAGGTTGGCGAGCCAGACCAGCGTGGGCAGGTCCTGGCACAGGCAGTAGTACATATCGCGGTTGTTGCCGCCGCTCCACACGGTCGCTGTCTGCACCCACGGCGGCCGGTGCTTGGGGCAGTTCTTCTCGTAGAAGAACTCGCCGTACACGCCGTTGGGATAGCGCTTGAGCGTCAGCGGGTGCTCGCGCGTGTGCGGCAGGAGCACCGGCGCGATGCGCGTGTAGAAGTCGATGACCTGCGCCTTGGTGAAGCCGACGTCGGGGTAGAGGACCTTCTCGAGGTTTGTCAGCTTGAGCGTGCGGCCCTCGATTTGGACCTCGACCGACGTGTCCTTAGCCACCTTCGCGGACCACCTCGCGCGCCCGCTTGTCGTTGCGGAAGCCCTTGAACGCCGGGGCGCGCAGCTGGCCGCCGCGCGTCCACTCCACGAACTCGAACTCGGCCACGATCTTCGGCTTGACGAAATGCGCGGCGCGCGGTGGCTTGGCGCCGGCCTCGAAGGGGCTCGCGTCGGTGGCGAGCGGCTTCAGCTTGGCGTTGAGCTCGTCGAGCGTCTTGTCCGTGAACCCGGTGCCGACCTTGCCGGCGTAGACGAGCGCGCCCTTGTCGTTGTGGTAGCCGACGAGCAGGGCGCCCGGATAGCCGCGCCGCTTGCCCTCGCCGTCGAGCCACCCGGCGATCACGAGCTCCTGGCGGTTGCGGTTCTTGATCTTCTGCCACGCGCCGCTTCGCCGCCCGGGTTCGTACTTCGAGTCGAGCCTCTTGGCCATCACGCCCTCGAGCCCGGCCCGCGCGCTGGCCTCCTTCATCGTCTGGCCGCCGCCCTTCTCGTAAGGCGGCGTCTGCCACGACGCGCCCGTGAGGCGAAGGCCGTCAAGCGCCTTGCGGCGGTCGGCGTACGGGAGGTCCATCAGCGAGTGCCCGTCCCTCCAGACCAGGTCGAACACCATGAACGTCACCGGCACCTCGCGCATCTTGCGCCGGATCTCGTTCTCGGCCGTCAGGCCCATGCGCTGCTGGATCTCCTCGAAGCTCGGCCGGCCATGCTCGTCGAGGGCGACGATCTCGCCGTCCAGGATCACCTCGTTCGACCCCAGCGCCCGGCCCATCGGGTGAATTTCCGGGTAACGCGGCGTGATGTCCTCGCCGGTGCGGCTCTGGAGACGGACGCGGCCGCCGTCGACGAACGCCAGCGCGCGGATGCCGTCCCACTTGAACTCGAAGCCCCACCCGTCGTCTGGCTTCGGCAGCTTGTCGGTGAGCTTGGCCATCATCGGCGTCAGCTTGTCCGGCATCGGCTTGCGCTCGGGGTCCTGTGGCGGGTCCATGCGGTGGATCATCCAGTCGTCGCCGCGGGTCCGGAACAGCACGTAGCGGCCCTGGACCCGCTTGCCGTGGAGGTCGACCATCACCTCGCGGTCGCTCCACTTGACGGGGTCGTAAGTGCCTTCGTCCCAGATCATCACCTGGCCGCCGCCGTACTCGCCCTTGGGGATCTCGCCGGCAAACTTGAAGTACTCGAGCGGGTGGTCCTCGACGTGGACGGCGAGGTGGTTGGTCTTGGGGTCGGGGGGGATGCCCTTCGGGACGGCCCACGAGACGCCGACGCCGTCCTTCTCCAGGCGGAAGTCCCAGTGCAGGCGGCGGGCGTGGTGCTCCTGGACCACGAAGCGAAGCGCCCGCGCGGCCTTCCTGGGCACGCGAGCGCCTGGCTCCGGGGTCTTCTTGAAGTCACGCTTCGCTTTGTATTCGGCGAGCTTCTTCGCCATTCAATAAGAAGGTTAGGCCGCCGGGGGATTTTCCTTCTGGAACCGCGAACCGCTGTTGCGGGCTGCCAGCTGCGCCGTATTGGGGGCGGCCCCGTCGACCGCCCCCGATCGATAGCTTTCGGCTAGCAGGTGATCTTGTCGAACACCACCGTCATCCCGCTGGCGCTCATCGAGAAGTGGTTGACGACATGGGCTTGGACTGTCGAGCCGTCGGAGCCGGTGAGTGTGAGGTTGAACGCGTCATGGAAGACCGCGTTCTTTTGATTCATGCTGGCTCCGAACCAGGCTGCGAAATGGCCCGTATACGTGGGTCTCAGCGGATCGAAGGGCGTGAAACTGACGGAACCTTCTTGAGTGCCGGTGATCCACAGGTCGCCCGCCAGGTTCACGGTCACGTGGAAGACGGAATTGGTCGTGATCGTCAGCGTGCCAGTCGGTGGACCGGTCATGGGATCGACGCAGGGCACGTTCGTCGGGAACGTTTGCACCTGGCCGTGAACGTTCTGGGTGAAGCTGCAGCCCGGTATCCCTCCCGTGAGGGTCACCGGGTCTATGCCGCAGAACGGCACGTGCACCTCCGCAGCCAAGGCCGGAACCGATCCGGCCAGACCCAACGCGAGGGCAAACAAAACAACCGACACAAGTCGTCGCATTCGCGGACCTCCTTCCCCACCGAGGGGTCCAACCGTGAGCCGCTATTGCCCGCAGCCTACTCCGATAGGTTGCGTTGTCAATCGTGCCCACGACCCACGCTGGCCTGCGGCCTTAACAGGCTGGGTTTCAATCGCGTCCGACGGCGCCTAGCGTGGGCCG
>CBJLKR010000103.1:0-8209 GCA_966423695.1 uncultured bacterium
CCCTTCTCTTCATCCCGCTGCTCGGTTACGCAGTCGCCGCCACGCGGGCTGCGGCGCACGACCCGCCGCACGCACCACCCGGCTGGGCACCGTCCGTCCGCCTGCTGACGGACGGCTTCTGGGTTGCGGCGGCGATCCTGCTCACCGCCCTGCCGTTCGCGGCGCTGTTCCTGCCCCTGGCGAATGCGCTCCACGGCCTGGGCTCGGCCGCGGGCGTGGTCGCGTTCTTCGTTCTCGCTCTGCCGTGGGGACTGCTCGCCCTGCTCGTGCTGCCGCACGCGACGGCCCGCTTTGCCGCCGGCGGCGAGAAGCGCGACCTGTTCGACTTCAGTGCCGCCGTGCGTTCGGTGCGCCGTGAGTTCGCGACGTGGAACCTCGCCGTCGCCGCGATCGTCACCGCCTGGGCGATCGGCCTCGCGTGCGTGGGCTTGCTGTGCGTCGGGATCCTGCCGGGCGCGTTCTACGCGATCCTTGTGAGCGCACATGCCTGCGCCGCGCTCTCGCAAGCCCCAGGCCCGCGTCAAGGTGGCGATCCATCCGCTCGGTGACACCGCCCTGCTGGCCGAGCTCGGTTCCCGCCTCGACACCGCGCTGAACACACGCGCGATCGCGATCGCCGCCGCGCTGCAGAAGCGCCGCGACGTCAGGCGGGCGCTCGCAGCGCACGGGACGGTCACCGTCCAGTTCGATCCCGACCAGGTCACGCACGAGACCCTAGCCACGGCCATCCGCCGTCTTGCGCAGCGCCGGCCGCCGATCGAGGAACCCGGCAGGCTGCACCGGATCCCGGTCGTCTACGACGGCCCTGACCTGCAGGCGGTCGCCGAGTCGGCCGGGATCACCGCCGCGAGGGTCGCCGAGCTCCACCAGCGACCCATCTACCGCGTCTTCCTGGTCGGCTTCGTCCCGGGCTGGGCCTACATGGGACCGCTGGCGGACGAGCTCGTGCTGCCGCGCCGCGCGGTGCCGCGGACGGAGGTGCCGGCAGGCTCCGTCGCGATCGCCGGCGAGGAGACCGGGATCTATCCGCTCCCGAGCCCAGGAGGCTGGCACCTGATCGGTCGCACCTCAGTCCGCCTCTTCATCCCTGACTCCGACCCGCCGAGCCTGTTCCGCATCGGCGACCGCGTCAAGTTCTTCGCCGCGGGCGCATGACTTTCACGATCGTCAAGCCTGGGCTCATGACGACGGTGCAGGACCTGGGGCGGCCGCAAGCCGCGGCATCCGGCGTAACGCCCGGCGGCGCGATGGACCGGTTCGCGCACATCTCCGCCAACCTGCTCGTGGGCAACGACCGCTCCGCCGCCACGCTCGAGTGCACGATCACGGGGCCGTCGCTCGTCGCGGATGTCGCCTGCGTCGTGGCCGTCGCGGGCGCCAACCTCGAGCCCATGATCGACGGCCGCCCCATGCCGATGTGGACGGGCGTGGCGCTAGCTGCCGGCCAGACGCTCGAGTTCGGAGTGCGGCGCTCCGGTGCGCGCGCCTACATCGCGGTCGCAGGCGGTTTCGCCGCCGACCGATGGCTCGGCTCGATGTCGACGAACCTGCTGGTCGGACGCGGCGGCATGCACGGGCGATCGGTGCGCCGCGGCGACGCCATCGCGACTGGGCCGGCCGCGTGGGCCGAGGGCGGTCTCACGCTTCCTCCTGCACTCCGCCCCGACTACGCGGAGCGCTCGCTCCGAGTGCTCCCCGGACCCCAGGCCGGGCGCATGCCGGCCGGCTCCTGGCGGAAGCTGGTCTCGGCTCCGTATGTGCTCAGCGCGAGCTCGAACCGCATGGGCTACCGCCTGGAAGGGCCCACGCTCGAGGCGCCCGGCCAGGAGCTGCTCTCGTTCCATCTCGTCCCCGGGGCGATCCAGCTGCCGTCAGGCGGCCGTCCGATCCTGCTCATGGCCGACCACCAGACGGCGGGCGGCTATCCCGTGATCGCCGTCGTCGTCAGCGCCTCGATGACGGTCGCGGCGCAGCTCGCGCCCGGCGACGAGCTTCGCTTCGAGGAGATCGGCGTCGAAGAGGCGCTCGCGATGCGCGCCGCTCAGCGCGCGGCGCTCGACTCCTTGATGACACTCTCGATGTAGCCGAGGTGCTCGGCGTAGTGCTCGTAGGTGTTCGGTGCGACCCACTCGACCACCGGGCGGTCGTCATGAGGGTCTCGCGGGTCGTTGGGCTGATAGTGGTTGTAGGAGTGCCGTAGATCTGCGTCGGTCATCTCTCCGAGCCGCGCCATGAGCGCCTCGTGCGACCGGCGGCTGTAGGCCAGCGCCTCGTCGACGGACTCGTGGCGATGGGCGAGCCATACCGCCTCGTTCAGGCCGTCCATGTCTTCGGGCGCGCCCGGCACTCCCATGCCGGTTCGCACGTCTGTGCCGTCAAGCACCGCGAGGAGCGAGAGCTCCCACGCCGCGATGTGGACGAGGTGGTCCTTGACCGCCCACTGCCCGTCGCCTTTCAGCTCGAGGTCTTCGTGCGACAGCGTATCGACCTTCGCCTGCAGCCGGTGCCAGCCCTCCTCGATGGGTTCGACCTGGGCGTTGGTCGCGCTCACGCCTCGGCGGCGACCTTCTTGGCCTCGGTCAGCACCTCGTCGTAATCCGGTAGCGGCGCCTCGCGCGATGCGATCCACGTCCACCGGATCACGCCCTTGCGGTCGATGATGAAGATCGAGCGGCGCGCCATCCCCGAGTAACCTGCGACGTCGTCGCGCCGCACGCCGTAGTCCGTGACCATCTTGCGCTCGAAGTCGCCGATGAGATCGAAGGGCAGCCCGCCGAGCTCCTTCGCAAAAGCCTGGTGCGAGAACACGGAGTCGACGCTGATGCCGAATATGCCGACGCCGTTGGCCACCGCGTCGTCGTTCCTGGACCGGAACTCGGTCAGCTCGGTCCTTCAACCACCGGTGAAATCGAGCACGTAGAAGAGAAGGACGAGGGCCTTGAACTTCTGCAGCGCCTCTTCGAGGCTGAGCTCCTGGCCCGCGGTGGTAGGCAGCTGGAAGTCAGGTGCTTTCTCCCCTACCTGCAGCACGTGATGAAGTTTATTGGCTCCGTGACTCGAGCACGTACCAGCCCGACCGCGTCGCCCCGCTGATGGCGTAGCCGCCGCGCAATGCGCCGCCCAGCGCGCGGCGTACGGCAAGCCGCCAGCGCCGCGCAAGCGCGGGGTCCTCGCGCCTCAGCGCGACGATATCGTCCGGCACCTGACATATAAGGACGCGACCCAGTGAGGCGCGCTCCACCGGTTCGCCATCCTCTCCCACGGCGACAACCACGGGCGCGTTCCACGAACGGAGCTTGTCCACGTCGAGCTCTGGCAGCGCGCCCGCGGACGCCGCCTTCGCTCGCTCGGAGTCGAGCCGCCATCGGATCAGTAGCCGGTCCGACTCCTCGCCCGCGTTGATGCCGTCGCGCATCTCGCCATAGAAGTTCTCGAGGTACTCGGGTGCCTCGGCCCCGAGCTTCGACAGGTTGAAGTACGCGTTGCGGCGGACCAGCGGGTCGGTCGTCCACTCCATCAGCTTCACGCCGCGCTGGAGGCACCATCGCCGCTGGTGCTGCTTCAGCTCGAAGCCCAGGCCACGCGCCTCGCGACCCGGCAGCACGCCGAGGATGTGTGAATGCATGTGCAGCTCTGAACGAGGATCGCCGCCGAGCCAGCCGACGAGACCGCCGGCTAACCGGCCGTCGACGAACCCGCCCGCGACGTAGTTGCCGGAATGCGCGAACGCGCGCAGCGTGTCGGGGCTGAGCGGCGGCTGGCTGCCCCAGACCTCGGCCAGCAGGTCGACGAGTGCGCGGAGGTCTGCAAGCTCGTGCAGCTCGCGGATATCGGCGTTCACCGGCCGCCCAGCGGCGCGGTCGCGATACCGGCCGCCTGCAGCGCCGCGCGTACCGCGGCGGCGATCCCGGCCGCACCCCGCGTGTCGCCGTGCACGCAGATCGTGTCGACCCGCCCCGAGCGCGCCAGCTCGACCGCCTGGAGCGCCGCCGAGCCGGCGTCGAGGATGGCCCCCGGCCGGCCGCGCGGGGCAAGGCTGCCGTCCGGCAGCATGAGCCGATCGGCGAAGCCCTCGCGATACGCCGGTAGACCGGCCCGCGCCGCCGCGGCGACGATCTCGAAGCCGGCCTGGCCCCTCAGCCCCCCGCCGTGCTTCTTCGCCACCCGCGCGAGGGCGGCGGCCGCCGCCGGGTCGCTCTGGCAGCGGTGGTACAGCGCTCCGTGCGGCTTGACGTAAGCGATCGGCGTCACCGCGGCGAGCGCCGCGACCTGGAACGCGATCAGCTCCTCGATCTCGTCCACCGGCAGCGCCTGCTCGACGCGGCCGAAGCCCTCGCGGTCGTCGTACCCCGGGTGTGCGCCGACCTGCACCCCGAGTTCACGGCAGCGACGCGCGGTCGCGATGGTGATCGTGGGCGAGCCGGCGTGGGCGCCGCAGGCCAGGTTCGCGCTGTCGATGCAGGCGAGGACGCCCTCCTCTTCGCCCGAGCCCTCGCCGACGTCAGAGTTCAGGTTCAACGGGCGACGGAGCCGTGAGGACCGGTCACTTGTGCTGCGTGTGGCCGTGCAGCAGCTCGATCGCGTGCCCCAGCACCGGGAGCACCGCCTCGAGAGACTCCGTAGCGCCCTTTGTACTGCCCGGCACGTTGAGGATCAGCGTCCGGCCGCGCACCCCCGCGACACCGCGTGAGAGCACCGCCATCGGCGTGCTCGAGGCGCCCGCGCGGCGCATGAGCTCCGCGACGCCGGGGACCTCGTAGTCGACGAGCGCCGACGTCGCCTGCGGAGTCACGTCGCGCGGGCCGAGACCGGTCCCGCCCGTGGTCACGACGAGGTCGGCGCCGGCGGTGGCTGCGGCCACGATCGCGTCCCGGATGAGGTTGTCCACGTCGGGCACGACGGCCGGGCCGGAGACGTCGTAGCCCGATTCGCGCAGCAGCCTCAGGAGCGCCTCGCCGCTCCTGTCCTCTCGTGTGCCCGCCGAGACGCCGTCGCTGACGGTCACCACGTGGGCGCGGTGGGTCACGCCTCCCTTTTCCAGGTGCCCGAGCGGCCGCCCGACTTCTCGAGCAGGCGCACGTTCTCGAGGTACACGCCGCGCTCCAAGCCCTTGGTCATATCGATCAACGTCAGGCCGGCGACCGCCGCCGCCGTGAGCGCCTCCATCTCCACGCCCGTTTGGCCGACGACCCGCGCACGCGCGGTCACGCGCACGCCTTCGTCCACGAACGCGAAGTCGACCGTCACGCTCGTGATCGGCAGCGGGTGGCACAGCGGGATCAGCTCCGAAGTGCGCTTGGCGGCCATGATCCCGGCCACGCGGGCGACCTGCAGCGCATCGCCCTTGGGCGTGCCATCGCGAACCGCGCGCACCGTCTCCGCGGACATGCGGACGACGCATTCCGCGGTCGCCTCGCGCACGGTGGCCGCCTTGTCCGCTACGTCGACCATGCGCGCCGCACCGTGCTCGTCGATGTGCGTCAGCCGCTTCGCCACGGCCATCAGGATATGACCATGGCCGGCGTCTGTAGGGGTCCCCGTGGATTCAGGCCGAAGGCTGCGAATCCGTGGGGATAGACGGGGTGCTGTTCGACTACGGGCGCACGCTGGTCACGTTCGCTTACCCGACGGACGACCTGTTGCGAGTCCTGGACGAGTACCGGCCGCGGATCGAGGCCGCGCTCGGTGTGCCGGCGCCAGAAGCCGACACGATCCTCCACGACGTGCTGCTCCCCCTCGAGGAGTACATCGCGAGCATGAGCGAGGACGAGGTCGACTATATGGGCGTCTACCGCGACGTCTGGCACCGGGCCGGCCTGCGCCTTCCGGACGGCCTCCTGCACGAGATTCTCGACGCCGAGCAGCGATGCTGGGACCGCGCGGTCAAGGTCGACGGCGATGCGCGGCCGCTGCTCCAGTGGCTTGGCGAGCAAGGCATGAAACGCGGAATCTGCTCCAACGCACCGTTCCCGCCCGAGATGATGCGCCGGCAGCTGTCCAGCCACGGCCTGATGGCACTCGTAGACGCGGCGGTGTTCTCGAGCGACGTCGGACGGCGCAAGCCGGCGCCGGAGATGTACCGCGCGGCGCTCGACGCAATAGGCACGCGAGCCGAGCGCACGCTGTTCGTCGGCGATCGCGTGCGCGAGGACTACGAAGGGCCGTGCGCGCTCGGCATTCGGGCGGTCATCGTGACCGCGCACGCGGAGGAGCCTCCCCCAGTTGGCGTGCCGTCGATCGCCTCGCTCGCCGACCTCCGGTCCGCCCTTTGAGCCGGCGTCCGGGGTTCTGGTGGATGCTCTTCTACGGCCGCCGCCGCCGCGGCTTCCCTTGGCTCCTGGCGGCGGTATTCGCCACAGTGGTGCTCTTCGCCCTGGTCTTTGCGGTGCCCGGCGGCGCCGACGTCTCTCGCGTCATCGCGGCGGCCGTCTTCGGGCTCTTGATCTTGGGCGCGATCGTGTTCGCCGTCTTCGCCATCTGGCGGCCACGCCGGCGGCCCTGAGCCGCCCTCGCCGCGATCAACGCGGCGGCCGCTCCGGCGCCGACACCGTTGTCGATGTTGACCGCGACCAGTCCGGTCGAGCACGACTGCAGCATCGTCGTGAGTGCCGCCTCACCCGCGCCGCCGCGGCCGTAACCGGTCGAAACCGGCAGCCCGATGACCGGCGCGTCGACCAGCCCGGCGACCAGGCCCGGGAGGACGCCGTCCATGCCCGCGGCGACGATCAGCACGTCGGCACCCCAGTCGAGCATCGCCGCCAGCGGGGCCACGAACCGGTGCAGGCCGGCGACGCCGAGGTCGGCGTCGAGGCGGGCCTCGAGCCCGCACGCTTCGACGACCATGCGCGCCTCGTCAGCCGCGGGCACGTCGGAGGTGCCGGCGGTCAGGATCCCGACCTTGCCCTCGACGGCATCGGGCGCAAACCCGCGGCGCATCACGCGCGCCGAGGTCGAATACGAAACGATCTCCATCCCGCGCGCGGCCTCGGCGAGAGCGGCCCTGTGCGCGTCGCTCATCCGGCTGATCAGTCCCTGGCCCTGCCGCTCGGCCATCGCGACGGCCAGGCGCGCGGCTTCGCGCGGAGACTTCCCCGGTGCGAGCACGACCTCGGGCAGCCCGCGCCTCAGGTGCCGGCCGAGGTCGAGCTTGGCCTTGCCCGCGAGCTCATCGAGCTGGATGCGCCGCAGCTCGGCCAGCGCCTGGTCCTCGCTGAGCTCGCCTGCCACCAGCCGCCGCAACACATCCCTCATAGCGCGAGCAACACCTCGCGCATGCGCTGCCAGTGCGTGCCCGCCCAGTAGACGCGACCACACGCCGGGCACTCCGAGTAGCGCGACTGCGTGTGGCGCACGTACGGCGGCACGCGCTCGACCACCGTAGAGGGCGCGCGCGACACGAGCTCCGAGTTGCACTCGATGCACCGCGTCAGCGCGTCCTTCAGCTCGAGCCCGAGCTCCGAGAACACCTGGCGCAGCTGCGCGATCACGTCGTCGTCGCGGATCAGGATCGCGCGCACCACGCCGGTCTGGATCACGCGCCGCCTGGTCAGGTCACGGTCGCGCGTCAGCACCACCCGGTTCTCTGCGGCCGCCTCGCGCACGAGCTCCGAGTCGGCGATGTGCGCGTGATACGACGCGTCATATCCCAGCGCGCGCAGCCAGCGCGCAAGCCGGCCGACGTTGCAGTCGGCTAGAAAGCGTGGCCTCACCGAGCCAAGCATAGAATCGCGATGCATGCCGACAGCCGACGAGTTGATGGCGAAGCTGCGGACCGAGGCGCAGGGCTGCTACTCGTGGTCGAACGGCCCGGGCGATCGTTACGCGGCGCACACGCACAACTACGAGAAGGTCCTCTACTGCGTCGACGGGTCGATCACTTTCGTCCTCGAAAGCCTGGGCGAGAGGCTCGAGCTGAAACCTGGCGACCGCATGGTGCTCCCCTCCGGAACCATGCATTCCGCGATCGTCGGAACCGGCGGCTGCACGTGCATCGAGGGTCACAGATAGATCCCTCCTGCGGGCGTAATATGGGCGCCGTCCAATGAGCATCATCGAGTTCATCCGCGACCGCGCGAGGTTCTACAACTGCCCGGTGTGCGGGCGAAGCCTCAAAGGCTGCGACGTGCAGGTGCTGAGCCACGAGAACGAACGCTTCCACCTGCAGGTCACGTGCGCGCAGTGCCAGGTCACTTTCATCGTCGTGCTCGCC
>CBJLKR010000104.1:0-8143 GCA_966423695.1 uncultured bacterium
GCACGTCGAGGCCTGCGCGACGTGCCGCGACGTCGCGGCGCGGCTGCGGCGCGTGGTCGGGGCGCTGTCGCTCGCCGCCGAGGAGGTCAGCCCGCCATCGCGGCTGCGCGCTCGCGTCCTGGCCGCGGCCGCCGCGTCGGGTGCACGTGACCCCGACGTGTCTCGGCCGCCGTCGGTTGCGCGGACGCCCTTGCCGCGGCCGGCCGTCCCCGCGGCGTTTGCGCGCCGGATTCCGACCTACGCGCTGGCTGCGGGTGCTGTGGTCGCGCTGCTGTTGGGCGTGCTCGTGGGCCAGGTCGCGTTACGCGGGCCGGCGCCGTCGACCGCTCAGGTGACGAGGTTCACGCTCGCGGGTCACCAGCGGATGGCAGGCGCCCAGGCCACCGTGGTCGACCTGCGCAGCGACGGGATCGCGCTCGTGGACTTCCGCGGGCTGCCGGCGCTGGGGCCGGGCCGGGTCTACGAGGTGTGGCTGGTGCCGGCGAAGGGCGATCCGGTGCCGGCCGCCGTCTTCGTACCCGACGCCAACGGCGCCAGGGTCGTCGTGGTCGACCACGCGCTCGCCGGTTACAGCGTGATGGCCGTCACCGAGGAGCCCGGACCGGATGGCTCTGGTTCGCCGACCCAGCAGCCGCAGCTGTATGGGGACGTGGCCTAGACAAAAGAAACGCCGGCGGCGCGAGGCGCGCCGCCGGCCGGACTCATTGCGTCCTCAGTTCTTGCCAGGGACGATCGGCGCGCCCTGCTCCTGACCGGTCAGCATGTCAGGTGCTTCGAGCTCTTCGTCGTTGTCGCCCATCGGATGCTCGCGTTCCATGTGAGCCTTCATATCCTCCGAGTTGGCGACCTCGGTGTCACAGATCTCGCACTTCATGTTGCGCTGCGACCTCCTTTGAATCTGAGGCGCACGAATCCGTCGGCGTGGGCGCCTCGACTAGAAAACGCAGCCGCCGTAGCCGCTACCGGGCTCGACTTCGTTCTCCAATCGGAGGAGACTCAAGCGCATGAAGAAGGAGACGAACATGGGAACACTCGCTGGCGACGACATCAACGATCGGATCAACGCCGGCCGGCAGACGATCGAGATGTCACGAGAGGATCCGGACGACGACGACCTTTACGCGCGGCGGGTGCCGCCGGGCGTCATCGCCGCCGGGGTCGGCGTGGCGCTCGTCGGCCTGGGGCTGATCGGCTGGATGTTGTACCGGAGCCGGCGCCGCCGGACGCTTGTGCAGCAGATCCAGGCCGCGCTGCCCGACCGGTTACGGGAGCTGCGGGAGCTGGGCGATGTGCGCATGCGCGACCTGCGGGACGCCCGGGACGAGCTGCTGGAGCGCGTGAGGAAAGCGGTCTAACCCACCCAAGGTCTTAACGGGCTGGGTTGACAGGCTCGATACGCTGGTCTTGGTTGGAAGGCGGGGGAGGGGCCTGGAACCGAAGGGAGGGCCCCCTCGAGCCACGCCTTATCGCCCACGGCGCGGGTGTGGCCCGAGTGCCGGCATTGGGGCGTTCGCGGGGGCTGGGAAAGGCGCGAATGCCGGCAGTCGCGGTCTGCTGAGTCTGAGTAGCTCTACGCCGCCCGCGTCGCCGAATCCAGCCGCAGCGTCTTCTTGGCCTTCTCGGGCATCACGCCGCGCCCATTCTGCGCCGCGGCCAGGTACCGCCTCCCGGCCCGGTACCCCCAGTCGATGAGCTCCTGGGTATGGCCGAAGTCCGCCGGCGAGACGTCCGCCATGTCCAGCGCCGGCAGCACGTGGATATCGGCGAGCCCCCGGTTGGCCGCCACCTCGGCGTCCAGCTTCTGCTCGACTATCCGCGCCAGCGCGTGCAGCGCCATGCCCAGGGCGTTTTTCGGCTCGCGGTTCAGCCACGGGTAGCCGACCGGCAGCACGTAGATCCGGCTCGCGCCCAGCTCGATCGCGACGGTGACCGGCGTGTGGTTCGCCACGCCGCCGTCGACGTAGTCGTGGCGCCCTATGGTCACCGGCGGGAACACTCCCGGGATCGCACAGCTGGCCAGCAGCGCCGGAATGGCGGGCCCCGACGTGAGGATCGCCGCCCGCCCGCTCTTCAGCTCCGTCGCGACGACGTGCACCGGCACCGAGGCATCCTCGAGCCGGCGGAAAGGCAGATGCTGCTCGAGCAACGAGCGCAGGTTGTCGTTGGGGATCAGGTAGTTGCTGCGCCCGATCAGTCCCCGCGCGCCCGTGAGAGGGCTCAGCGGAAACACGTCCCGCCGGCGCAGGGAGAGCCAGATGGCGCCCAGCTCGAGCGCGCCGTCGGCGTCGGGCCTGTCCGAGACCCATGCGGCGTTGACGGCGCCGACCGACGTGCCGATGAGGAAATCGGGGCGGACGCCGTGCTCGAACAGCGCCCGGAGCATTCCGACCTGGACCGCTCCGAGGCTGCCTCCACCGGACAGCACGAAGGCGCACCGCCCCGCCGCCACTTGGGCGCCGGGGAACGCGCTCATCGTTTGGTGCTGGTGGGCTCCATCGCTAGGCCGCCTTCTTCGCGTCGCGGTCGTCGCTCTGGCGCTTCTTGCGAAGATCCTCGAGCTTGACCGCGGCGTCCAGGCGGTCCCACAACCGCCAGTCGGCCTCTGACCGCCACACCTGGTCGAGCATCGACTCGAGCTGGCTGTGTAGGTCGGGTGCGTCGGACTTTGACCTGAACCTCACCATTCGTCTCCTGCCTAGGAAACGCACACCCAGCCACCGCGCGACTACCACTAATGGACGGTTATTTGATTCCACGGTTGCATGGCCCTCGCATCCGGCCGTCCTAGCCGTTGACCCAGACCGGGGCTGACATCGGGTCGAGACCCAGGCCGGACGTGATCTGACGCACGGAGGCCGGTCCGTTCGAACTGACGGTCCAGAGCTGGAACTGCTCGCCGGGCGCGGAGGGTGCGAGGAACCCGAGCGTCTTTCCATCCGGCGAGAACGCAGGCGAGGCGACCATGTGGCCGCCGAACAGCGTCGCGGGCGACCCGAGCTGGGGGTTGGCCTCGTCAAGCGTCGCGACATCGAGCTCCGCCGTCTGGTTCGAACCCTTCGTGCACACCATCGCGATGTGCACCTCGTCGGGCGCAACCGCCGGCTGGCCGCAGCCGAGCTCGGGCGCTGTCAGGGCCACGCCGGGGCTTCCGGCGCGACGCTGCAGCCAGATCTGCGAGTGGACCTGGAAGGAGTCGTCGATGGAGTACTTCGTGTAGATGAGGCCGCCGTCGCGCAGCGGCACGGGCTGCACGTCGCCGCCGGTGTAGTCGTTCGGCGTCGTCCATTTCTCCGCGCGCCCCCCTCCGGTCATCGGGCTGACGAAGATCGCGAGGTCGACGCGATAGCTGTTGAACGGATCCTTCGGGTCGAAGTCGTAGAAGAGCGCCTTGCCGTCCGGGCTGAAGCGCGGGTAGAACGTCCAGTGGTTGTCCTCGACAGCCCGGTTCGACGCGTTGTGCGACAGCTGCGCGACGGTGCCCCCGGTGCGCGACAGCAGGTACAGGTCCGAGTAGTTGGGCTGGCGGCGGACCGCGACGAGCTGACCGTTGGGCGCGGCGCTCGGCTGCATCCATCCGTCTTCGGCGGTCATCCGCTGGAACGATCCGTGGGCGAAGCGATAGATCGCTCCGCTCTGGACGACGTACACCGTTCCGGGCAGCGACGGCGCCGAGACCTCGTTCGGCTTGCGCACCCCGTGACCGCGGCTGTGGAGAAGGCCCGCCGCCTCGTACACCCCGACGCCGAACGCCAGCATGCCCGCGAGCAGCGCCGCCGCGACCGCGACGCGCATCAGGAGAACGACTGGTGGACGAGCGGCAGAATCCGGGACCAGTCGGGGATCACGGCGTCCTGGTCGCCGACGAACGCCTCGGACGTGTACGGCGGCACGAGCACGACCCGGCGTACGTTTGGACCGCTGAACTCGTTCGCGATCGACAGGAGTGCCCTCAGCCTGTCGAGTCCCATGCTCGTCTTGATCTCACCGTTGAATGCGCTTGCGAGCGCGGGCAGGTCGGTGACGTTGACGTGCGATGCCTGCGCCTTGATCGCGAGAAGGAGCTGCTGCTGCCTCTCGGAGCGGGCGAAGTCGCCGCGTACGTCGCCGTGGCGCGAACGGACGTACTGGAGCGCCTGGACCCCGTCCATGTGCGTTGCGCCCGGCAGCACAGCCACGCGGTAGTACCCGTACGGGCTTTGAGCCGTGTTGAGGTCGGCCGGGTAGTAGTCGTCCATGACCGGATTGGTGACTTGAACGTTCACGCCACCGAGCTTGTCAATGAGCTTGACCAGCCCGTTGAGGCCGATCCAGACGTAGTCGTCGATCTGGACCTTGAAATTCGTCGCGACCGTGTCCACCGCGCCCTGCGCGCCGCCGAAGTGGTACGCCCAGTCGATCTTGCCCATGCCGTAGTTGGGGATGGCCACCCACAGGTCCCGGGGGATCGAGAGCATCGTCGCCTGCTTCGCCTGCGGGTCGACGCGCAAAAGGATCATCGATTGCGTGTTCAGCTGATCGGGCACGAACTTGGAGTCGTCGTCGGAGCCGAGAAGCAGGACGGTGAACGGCTGCGTCGGCGCCTGAACCGGATTCAGGTTCGGCAAGCCGCCCGAGATCGAACCTGCCCTCGAGGCGGTCTGGAATACGGGCAGAAAGTACGCGCCGAGTCCGACGAAGCCCGCCATGAGGAAGCCGAGGACGACGATCGGAATGCGCGGCAAGTACTGGTCTTCTCCAGTCGTGGAACGCTTGAAAAGGGCCGAAACCCCGTGAGCGCGGGCCGCTCCGCGTTGCAGGGGAGTGAGAGCGCTCGTCGTCCTGGTGCTCGCCGCCCTGGCGCTGGGCAGCGGATCCTGGCCCTACGTGCGCCCGGCCCCGCCGCTGGTGGGCTTCAGCTATAGCCCGCTGGCGTCGCAGTGGTCGGGCCGGGACCCCGACGCAGACCTGGGGATGCTGCTGGACGCGACGAACCCCGACCTGGTCCGGCTGCCGATCTACTGGGACGACGTCCAGCCCGCGGCGGACAAGCTCGATTTCACCTCCGTGGACAGGATGCTGGCCATCGTCGTGCGCCACAACGAAACGGCGCCCAGGCCGACGCGTGTCGTCCTCACTGTGGGCGCGCGCAACTTCTTGTATCCCGAGCTCCACATGCCGGCTTGGGCATCACCGCGACAGCAGCCGAGCCTCGAGGCCGTGCAGTCGGGCGCCGCTTACCGTTCGTACTTCACGACCAGCGTCGCTCGTTACCGCGGCTCACCGCTGCTGTACGCGTGGCAGGTCGAGAACGAACCGTTCGATTACGTGATCAACGACTGGACCGGCGACGACCGCATCTCGGTCGAGCAGCTCACGTGGGAGATGACGGAGGTGCATCGCCTCGATCCCCACCACGAGGCGGTCACCACGACATATAACGGGCTGAACACGTCGGTCGACCTGCTCGAGCTCCTGGCGCCCCAGCTCGTCCACGATATGGGCACCGTCGGCCACCCCGAAGCAGCGCTCGAGCTCGGTGACGCCCTCGGCCTCGACCCCTACGTCGATGGACCCAGCGTGCCGCTGCGCGCGATCGCCGGCGTCTCCCTCCGATCACAGTGGAAGCAGCAGACCGTCGCGTTCTGGGCCGACCGCGCTCATTCGATGGGCAAGAGCATGTGGGTGTCCGAGATGCAGGCACAACCGTGGGACGCAACCGGCGCGTTCACGCCCGCCGACGTCGTGGAGAGCGCGGCGGACTACCGCCAGGTGCCGCTGCAGGTCGTCCTTCTTTGGGGCGCGGAGACGTGGCTCGCGAATCCGGCGTGGCTCGACGCCGCCGTGAAGGCGCTGCAGATCCTGAGGGCGGCTTAGGCGGCGAGGATCTCGTGCCGGTTGGCGGCCGTCACCGAGAACGCGCCGGCGCTGGTCTCCAGGCGGAGGTTGACGCGGTACTGACCTGAGCTCGACGGGCCGAGCCCGTAGAGGCCGCTGGTGCAGGCGCTGGGGATGGTCACGTCCAGCGTCGCGCGGGACCGGGCCGCAACGGTCGCCGGCGCGACCTTCACGGTGCCGGCGTCGTACGTCTGCCCGACCTGCTCGAGCCATGGGCCGCTCGCCGCCGCGAGCACCATCTGCGCCGACGCCGATTCGATCGTCACCGCGGTGGAGGTGTCGTTGCGCGCGTCGACCCTGGCGTGGAGGTCGTAGGCGGCGTTCTTCGCGCCGCCCTGACACCAGTGCGTGGCGTCGACCGTGGCGCCGCCCACCGAGAACGTGGGCGTGGGCTGGGAGCAGGCGGCCAGGAGCGCCGCGGCGAGCACTGTGACGGCGGCGATGCGCATGACGCGGCGGATTATGCGCACTTCCTTATTAATCTGTCGGGGATAAGCCGATGGGACACCTGGACTCGCAGAGGTCGCTGCCGGTCATCGGCGCCGAAAAGAGCGGCTTCAGCCCGCTCGCGAAGAAGCTGCGCCTCGTTCAGGGCCAGAGCGTGGCGGTGCTCAACGCGCCCGACGGCTACCTCGGCCTCCTCGAGCCCGGCCCGTCCGATCTGCGCACCGAGATGGGCGCGACTGGCGCGCACGACGCGGTGCTGCTGTTCGTCAAGGACACGGACGACCTGAGGCGCCTGGGCGCCGCCGCCATCCGCGCCGTCAAGCCGAACGGTCTCTTGTGGATCGCCTACCCCAAGGGCGGCGAGACGGTGGGCGCGACGGACCTGCCCGCGACGCCGTGGTGGATAAAGCGCGACGTCCTGGGCGAGGTCACGGGCGAAAAGGGCTACAAGCCGGTGACGTTCATGGCCGTCGATGAGACGTGGACGGCGTTGCGCTTCAAAAAGGTGTAGGCAGGACACGCATATCCTCGCCGTCGCCGACGAGATCGACGAGTCGCTGTACGGCGACAAGCTCGATTCCCTGCACGTCGACCTGGCGCTCGCGTGCGGGGACCTGCCGTTCGACTACCTCGAATACCTCGTCACCCGCCTGAACGTGCCGCTCCTGTACGTGCCCGGCAACCACGACCCCGAGCTCCGGGCTTCCGATACGACTTGGACGCCGTCGCGCGGCCTCGTCGAGCCGCCGCCTCCGGGCCCCGAAGGCTGCGTCAACATCGACGGGCGGGTGGTCGAGGAGCGAGGCCTTCGCGTCGCCGGGCTCGGCGGCAGCATCCGCTACAAGACCGGCCCGAACCAGTACTCGCAAGGCCAGATGACGCGGCGCGCGCTCAAGCTCGAGGTGAGGCTGCGGTTGAACCGCGTGCGCTCCGGTCGAAAGCTCGACGTCCTGGTCACGCACGCGCCGCCGTACGGACTCGCCGACGGAGCGGACTCGGCGCACGTCGGGTTCGTGGCGTTCCGGCGCCTGATCCGCGCGTTCCATCCGCTGCTCGCCGTCCACGGCCACGTCCACCCTTACGGTCGCGACTTGCCGGAGCGACGCATCGGGTCGACGCGCGTCGTCAACGTGGTCGCCACGAGGCTGCTCGAGGTCTAGAGCGGGAGCTTCATCCCCGCGCCCTCGCGGCGCGCGCGCTCGTAGACCAGGCCGGCCGTGGCGGCGTCCTCCACCGCGAGGCCCGTCGACTTGTAGAGGGTGATCTCGTCGCGCGAGCGCCGGCCCGGCTTCGTCCCCGCCAAGACCTCCCCGAGCTCGGTGATTCGAGACGGATCGACGCCCTGGAGGTCCGGTGCGCCCGCGGGCGGGGCGGTGGTCGCCGCTCCCCGCCACTCGACGAAGATGCTGGCGTCGTGGACCGTTTCCCGATCGAGCTCGGGGCCGAACGTCCCGCCGACCGCGCTGACGTGCACCCCGGGTTCCAGCCACTCGCGCAGCAGGATCGGCTCGCGCGCGTCAGCGCAGCAGGCGACGACGTCGGCGCCTCGTACCGCGTCCTCGAACGACAGCGCGGCGTGGGCCCGCGGGTTGTGGGCGGCGAGATCGCTCGCGCGCTCGTGGTTGCGTGAGGCGATGCGGATCTCCTTGAAGTCACGGACGCGAGGGAAAGTCTCGAGGTGCGACCAGCCCTGCACGCCCGCGCCGAGTATGGCGAGCACGTGCGCGTCCTCGCGCGCCAGGGTTCGCGTCGCCAGCGCCGCGGTGCCGCCGGTGCGGATCGCTGTGATGTAGGTGCCGTCCATGAGCGCGAGCGGCGCGCC
>CBJLKR010000105.1:0-8029 GCA_966423695.1 uncultured bacterium
CGGGAAGCTTCGCCACCCTGCGCACCACGCTGGAGCAGGCGGCGAGGGTGGTGGACGCGATTCGGGAGGTGTGGGCGGAGAGGGAAGCGGCGGCCGCGGCGCGCTGACTCGGCTTTTTCCTTCAAATGAGGGATGCGGAATCGATGGCCCGGAGTTACGCTGCGCTGACTAGGGTCGTCGGGGCCGATTTCTCACGAGAGGCCGGCTGCGCTCTCGCGATCTGGGTCGGGGGCGACCCTCCTCCCTTTCGTGTCAATCGCGAGTCAGAACAGACCTAGCTCGCGGCTGCACGGACCTCAGGCTCATGGTTGAAGGCCTCGCCAAACTGAGGATATGACCGTCGGATCAACAGTCGCGGAGACGCCAGGACTGCCCTCACAGTTTCCACTTGTGCATGATTCACAAGGCCTGTGTTGAAGAGGAGCATCGCGGTCGTGGCTGGTCTTGCGATCCTCATGTTGGTGGTCATCGGCGGTCTCACGTTCCTCGGCCTTAAGCCACACCCGCAGCCGGACGACCAGCGGTTCTGCTTTGCGGAGTGGTGCATCGCCCCAGCCGGGATAACCGCGAGCGTGTCGACCACGGTCGTCCATGTGAATGTCAGCAGCGACGCGTTATCGGCGACGCAACGTCCCGATCATCCTCAAGCGTGGCTGGACGGCGGGCGTGGCTTGATGGTCGGCGGCCCTCAGAGCAAGCTGGACGCGCGCATCGGACCTGGCCAGCGATACTCCGCCGACCTTACGTTTGCCGTTTCCACGACGCGCTGCGCGACTTTCACCGTTAGTGAGGGTGCGTGGCCACCGTTCCTCGGTCTTGGCTACACGCCGAGCCCTTTTACGGAACGTGCTGCTTGGAACCTCTGCGTCTGAACTCGCCCTGACCCCAACGCATGTGGGTTTCGGGAATTCAAAACCGGGTGAAGTTGGAGCGGGAGACGGGCTTCGAACCCGCTACCTCGACCTTGGCAAGGTCGCGCTCTACCAAGTGAGCTACTCCCGCTCGGCCAGAAGGTTCGATTTTACCCGGCCGGCGCCGGTGGCCCTCCGGGCCACGTCCCAGTAACGGGGAGGACCGCCCTACGCGCTGATCGGCGTCCTACAGGGCGCGAACTGCCGCCCCCAACGATCCCGCAGGGCGTTCACCCGCAGCGCCGACGCGTGCAGTTTCGCCCGGTCCAGGCGCCCCGAGACGGCTGCGGCACGGACCGCGGCGATCGCCGACGCCTCGTACTCCAGGTCGCCGTTCCCCAGCAGCAGCATATCGTTGCCCGCGGCGAGCGCCATCACCGCCGCCTCCTGCAGCGACCAGCGAGCGCCGATTCCGCCCATCGAAAGCGAATCCGCCATGATCACGCCCGAGAAATTCAGCTGCGTTCGCAGCCGCCCGACGACCGCCGCCGAGAACATCGCCGGCACCGACCCCGCGCCGAGGCCCGGCGCGTACATCGCCGTCACCATCACCGCGTCGGCGCCGGCCGCGATACCCGCGGCGAAGGCGGGCTCCTGGACGCGCATCCACGTCGCCTCCGACTCGGGGTCGGTGGGAATCGCGACGTGCGGGTCGCCGGCCGCTCCGCCCAACCCCGGGAAATGCTTCACCGTCGCGCCCACTCCTCCGTCGTGCAGACCCTGCACGGCGGCCGAGACGAGAGGCGCCACGACGCCTGGCGACGCCCCGAACGAGCGGCCACCGATGACGGCATCGCCCGGGTTGTAACGCACGTCGGCAACCGGCGCGAGATTCAAATCCACGCCCGCCGCGCGCAACCCCGCGCCGTTGATGCGCTCGAATTCGCGCACGCCGGAAGGTCCGCTGGCCGCCATCACGACCGGCCACGGCGGCGCGAACGATGCCTTGACGTTCGCCACCTCACCACCCTCCTCGTCGAGCATCACCATCGTCGGGTGCTGCGCGCAAACCTCGGTGGCGAGTGACTGCACGTTGTCGCTCCACCAGCGCGCGCCTGCAGGCGTGCCCCCGAAGTTCGGCGTGAAGAGCAGCACTCCGCCGATGTGGTCCTCCGCCAGCAGTGCGCGCACCGAAGGCCAGCCGACCGCGCCTCTCCAGGAGATGACCATGAGAGCGCCGATGTCGGCGTCGAGATCTGCGCCCTCCGAGACCGGCAGAGGGCTCGCAAGCGGCGAAGAAGGCGAAGAAGAAGTACCGGAGGCTGAAAGCAGCACGCGCGGCGCGGGCGGGCGGCCGACGAGGACGAGCGCAGCCAGCACCACGACGACGAGCACGAGCGCCACCTGCGCGACCAGCCTTCCCCGCCTCACGGCCGCGACAGTCTAGCGGCGGAGCCGGTACCTCAGCGCGATGAAGATCAGGCCGAGCCCCCAGAACCCCGCCATCAGCGGCAGCACGAACGCCGCGCTCATGTGCGGCATGCCGGCGCTCTCCAGAAACCCGTAGCCGAACGTCACGAGCCCGGTCGCAGCGATGGACAGGCCGAGCGCCTGCATCTGCGTCCGCTTCTGCACCTCGTCGAGGCGGCCGAGCTGGCGCACGGTGAGCCAGACGACGACGCCGCCCGGGACCGCAGGAAGCAGAGCGATCCAGACCTTCCACCCCGCGTCGGGATTTGCCGCGACGACCGTCACCGACCCAACCAGGACCATGAGGAAGGCGAGGATCGCGAAGCCGAACTGGATCTGCGTCTTGTATGTGGTCCAGTTCGCCATGGGGGCCACCGTGCCGACCCACACCCCGGCTTGAGGCGGCGAGGCGAAGGCGACCGGCGTCGGCGGGTTGGTGCGCTCGAAAGGTGACGCCGGGTGGGTGAAAAGGGGGTCGACCGGCGCCTCCAGCGGCGCGGTCGGCGGCTCTTCGCTCACAGCACGGGGATGGTACCCGTCAGACGCCGCGGCTCGACCCGCTTAAGACGTTGACTGCCGCCACGGCCACAGCTATAACTACGCGACCAGCCAAGCGCAACGGCCACCAGGAGGGAGGAACCAACCGACCATGCGCCGGACCCTGCAGCTCTGCCTGTCGTCGCTCGCCGCCGGCCTCGTTCTCCTGGCCACATCGGCCCCTTCCGACGCGCACCCCGCGTCCGGCAAGACGACTTACCTCCGCGTGAAACCGGCGCACGCCGCCCAGGGCACGCACCGCACAAGCACGCTGCTGTACTCGCACGGAGGTGCGATCGAGCAGGTGGCGAAGGTGTACATCGTCTACTGGGGTCCGCAGTGGTCGACGGGGTTCAGCACGAACGGCTACAGCAGCGCCCAGGCCCAGACCTACGTCCACGACTTCTTCGCGGGCGTCGGCGGCAGCTCGTGGGCGAACTCCACGACGCAGTACTGCCAGGGCGTGGCCTCCGGCACGACCAAGTGCGGGACGGCCGGAGTGCACCCGTCGAACCCGGTCAACGAGCTCGCGGGCACGTGGAACGACACGAGCTCCGTGCCGTCGAGCCCGACTCAGGGCGAGATCGCGTCCGAGGCCGCAGCCCTCGCGAGCCACTTCGGCGGCGTCAGCACGAACGCCGACTACATGGTGTTCACGCCCAGCGGCTCCTCCCAGAACGGCTTCGGCACCAACTGGTGCGCGTACCACAGCTCGAGCGGCAGCCTTTCCTACTCTTACGTGCCGTACCAACCCGACGCAGGCGCGTCGTGCGGCATGAACTTCGTCAACGGCCTGAACAACTCGTACGGCAACGGTTACTTCGACGGCTTCTCCATCGTCGGCGGCCACGAGTACGCCGAGACGATCACCGACCCCTATCCAAGCTCCGGCTGGCTCGACAGCAGGGGCTCCGAGAACGGCGACAAGTGCGCCTGGATCGGCTCCGGCCAGGGCGCCGCGTCAAACGTCAGCCTGGGCGGCCACACCTTCGCCGTCCAGTCGCTGTGGAGCAACGCCTTCAACCGCGGCGGCGGAGGCTGCGTCCTGTCGTACTAGATGCTGCGCAGATGGATCGCTGTCGCCTTTCTGCTCGGGCTGGTGGGCGCCTGCGGTCCTTTCTGCGGTAACGGCAAGCTCAACCTCTCGAACGCCAGGATGAGCCCGACGAGCTTCACGTGCCCGAGCGGCGCGCAGAACTACGGCTACGACATCAAGGGCACGGTCGACGCCGACAACCAGACGAGCAAGAAGATCACGATCAAGTCGATGTCGACGACCGCTGAAATAATCAAGCTCGCCGGCAGCAACTGGTCGGCGAGCGTCGGCGAAAAGAGCGGCGCCAACAACATCGAGTTCGCACCGAAAGCGATCGACTCGGGGACAAAGGCGACCTTTAAGTTCACGACGCCTTGGGACTGCACCAACTCGGGGACGAACAGTGGCGACACCTACGCCGACTTCAAGCTCGTGCTCGTCATCGTCACGGACAACGGGACCTACAAGGTCAACCTGCCGAACCACCGCATGAGGATGGGTTAGGACTCGCCCGACTTGGCCGGCTGAGGGGAGGCAATTCCCAGCGGCCGGGTGCCGGTTAGAGCAGAATCACGGCATGCCGGCGCCGCGCGGCCCCATGAAGATGCCCAAGCCCAGCGAAGGCGCGAAGGCCGCTTTTGCCCGCATCGTCCCCGACGAGCCCGCGGTGACGATCAAGCCCATGTTCGGCCAGGTGTCGGCGTTCGTGAACGGGAACATGTTCTGCGGGATCTTCGGCGACGAGCTGATGGTGCGGCTGCCGGAGGACGAGATCGCCAAGGTCAAGAAGCAGGGCGGGCGCGACTTCGAGCCCATGCCCGGGCACAAGATGGGCGGCTACGTCATCGTGCCCGGCGACTGGCGTCAGAAACCGCCGGCGGCGCTCATCAAGCGCGCGCTCGAGGCGACGCGCAAGTTGCCCGCCAAGAAACCCAAGAAACCCAAGAAACCCAAGAACCGCTAGCGGCGCTTTCCCTTCTTCTGCGGTTCGGGCGGCGCGACCACGACCTCGATCGCTTGGGGCGCCGGCTCGGCGATCGCGATGACCTCTGGCTCAGCGGGGTTCGGCTCAGCGGGTTTCGGCGCCGCCGGGGCCTGCTGCCCCATCGACACCCTGCCCGTGAACGTCGCCCCGTCCTCGACCGTCAACCGCTTCACCCGCACCTCGCCTGCGACCAGCGACGCGTCGGCACCCACGGTCAGGCGGTTGTAGGCGGTCACGTCACCGTTCACCTTGCCCGCCCCCGAGATCTCGATGTCCCCCGTCGCCTCCAGCGCGCCCTCAACGGAACCCGAGATGCGCAGGTCGCCCTCGATGAACAGCTGGCCGACCAGCCGGTCCTTCGGACCGAGGACTACCGAGTTGCGCTGACCGTTGCTTCCGCCGTCTTCGAGGTCCGCCCGGTGCGCGTCCGGCGCGGGGACGGGGGTCGCGAACCTACTGGCCGGACGCCTGGTGCTCAAAGTCACCCATCCGTACGTGGCCGTTAAGCGTCGCGCCATCGTCGATCTGCAGCCGGCGCACCTGGATATCGCCGCTGAGCCTCGCGTTCTTGCCCAGGGTCAGCTTGTCGCGCGCCGTGACCATGCCCTCGACCTGGCCCTTGAGCGTCACGTTTGCGCCCTCGAGCAAAGCCTTGACCGTGGCGCCACTGGCGACGTCGATGTTGCCGCTCACGCGCACCTCGCCTTCGACCCGCCCGTCGGCGTGGACCGATCCGTCATAGATCAGCTTGCCTTCGAGGATGTCACCAGGGCCCATCGCGAACTGCTTGCGCCCATCGCGCTTGACTTCGCCGTTTTCGGCGGAAGCCGCACCCTCCGCTACCGCCTCCTGAACATCCATGCGTTACCCCCGACTTGGATTTTTCTGGGTCGCGCGGGCGCGCGAATCAGGCGCTAAAGGTTAGCCGCTGGCGGCTGCGATTCGAGGACAGGAGTGTGTAGACCTCGGTTGGCTACGTGACGTTGCTTAAACGGTGGCCGGCGAGCGCGCGCTCGAAACCCACGAGCGAACGGTCGACCATCGACTCGTTCGCGGTCAGCGAGACGCGAAACCACCCTGGCAATTCGAACATGCGCCCGGGCAGCACGAACACCTTCTCCTCGGCCAATCGGTTCATGAACGCCAGGTCGTCGGCGAGCGGCGACCGAACCATCACGTAGAAAGTGCCTTCCGGCTTCACCACCTCGTAACCCATCTCGGTCAGCGCTTCGACGATGCGGTCGCGGCGCAGCTGCATCGCGGGCACGTCTATGGTCGCGTGCTCGAGATCCCCCATCGCGTACTGCATCAGCGCGTTCGGGAACGTCCAGCCGAGCGCCGTCTGCGCCACGAACAACGCATCGCGCAGCTTCTCGCGCTCCGGCATGGTCGGCGGCATCGCGATGTAACCGATGCGCTGGCCCGGCGCGAGCAGGGTCTTGCCGTAGGTGTAGATCAGGAACGACCGGTCGTAGAACCGCACCGGCGAGTGGTGCTCCCGGCCGTCGAAGAGGATCCGGCAGTACGACTCGTCCGAGATCAGGTAGATGTCATGGTCCGCCGCCGACAGCACGCCGGCCAATCGCCGCAGCTCGTCGACCGTGAGCACGCGGCCGCTCGGGTTGTGCGGCGTGTTGACGATGATCGCGCGCGTCCGCGGCGAGACAGCAGCGGCGATCGCTTCCAATGGCAACGCGAAGTCGGGCGGTTCGAACGCGACGCGTACCGGGTGCGCGCCGCAAGACAGGATCATCGGCACATAGAAGAACCACGGCGGCGACAGGTAGATGACCTCGTCACCCGGGTCGAGGATCGCGCGCAGCGTCGATGCGAGCGCACCGAACGCGCCCGTCGTCATGGCGATATCGCGCGGGTCGAAATCGATGCCCACACGACCGCGCAGCGACTCGACCGCAACCTCGACCGCCTGCGGCTCGCTGAACTTGTACGCGAACCAGTCCTTGTTCTGCGGGGCGACCCACTTCGTCAGGGCCTGCTGGATCTGCGGCAGCGGCATCTCCTGCGGGTTGCCGAAGCGGAAGTCGCACGCGTCGGGTTGGGTGGCGCGCCGCTCCAGGGCGAGGTCGCTGACGTGAGCCAGCACAGGCTCGAGGTACTGCAGCATCGACTCGACCGTCTTCGAATGGGCGCTCACGCGAACTCTCCGAGCAATCCGCCCGGCGTCAGGCCGGTGGCGCGCGACGACACGGTGACGTACGGCTCGCGACCGTATCCCTGCTGCATGAGCCGAGGGTGATCGCGTATCGCGATCCGCCAGTCCTCGAGCTGGCTCTGATGGCAGTCGATCGCGCGCAGCTTCATCATCACCTCGTCCGCGTCGAGCTCGAGCACGATGTCGGCGTCGTCACGCGCCACCAGCGGCAACCCGTTGGACGAACCACCGAGCCGCATAGCCTCCGCGTAGAAATCCGCCAGCGGCCGGTCGACGGCGAGGTGATAGAGGGCCGGCCTGTCGCCCTCGGTCATCGCCGCGACAGCGGCGTCGGTGCAGGCGCCGATGGCGATGTGGTCCGGATGACCATAGCCCCCGTCCGGCCCCCAGCCGACGACCGCGCGCGGGCGCGCCTTGGAGATCTGCTCCCAGATGCGCGTCGTGAGCTCTTGCTGATCCGTGGCCTGCACTCCACCGTCGGGGTAATCCCACAGCTCGACGCCGCTCAGCGCGAGGGCGGCCGCGGCCTCCTCGAGCTCGCGGGCGCGGATCTCGGCGAGATCTTCCTTCTTCGCGCCGACCGGCTTCCCCATCCACCCCGCCTCGCCGTACGTGGCGCAGATCAGCCTCGTCGCGACGCCGTTGCGCGTGTGCCTGAGGATGAGCCCGCCCGCGCCCATCGATTCGTCGTCCGGATGCGCCATGACGACGAGCAGGCCTCCCTTCTGCTCTTCCATGTCGAGCGCTTAGGGTATGCGGTCTTCCATCTCCCACGCGTGGTCGAGGGCGTGCCACGCGATGCGCCGGATGGCGTACGCGACGGGCCACTTCGCTTCGGGGCTGGGGTCGCGAAGCGCAGCCAGCAGCGCCTTGCGGTCCGGCGCCTTGAGCTTGACGCGAAGCGCTGACGCGTAGGCGACCTCCGCGTCGAGGCCGGGGGCGTACATATTGTCTCTGTCGCGCCCACCGCCGCGCGG
>CBJLKR010000106.1:0-8021 GCA_966423695.1 uncultured bacterium
GGGGGAGGGGGCATGGAGATGCCGCTGCTCGCCGCGTTCGGCGGCATGGTGGCCGCCTCAGACACGGAAATCGTCGGCTTGTGGGCCGCGCTCGAGCTGGCGGCCGCCGCCGCGGCCGTGGCGGTCTCGCTCCGGCGACCGGACCTCGGCCTGCGCCTGCTGGTCGTCGGTGGCGTCGCCTCTTCGCTCGTTCTGGCGGGGCTCGCATACCTGTACGCGAGCACGGGCAACTCAGACCTCTCAGCCATGCACGACGTCCTCAGCAGCCGGGCGCCGACGCTCGCGCTCGCGATCCCGACCCTGCTTCTGCTCGGAGGGCTCGCCTTGCGCGCCGGGCTGGCGCCGTTTCACGTCGGGCCGCTGCCGGTCGGCCTGGGCGCGTCGCCTCTCGGGGCGGGCCTGGTCATCGGCCTCGTGACGGTGGCCGCCGCGACGGTCGGTTTGAAAGTCATCGCCTCGCTGACGCCTGTCGCCGCGCTTTCTTCGCCCTATGTCGCGGTGGTTGTGGTGGTGGCGGTGTTGGGCGGCGGCGCCTCCGCGCTCGCGGTGCGCGCGCCGCGCGCGCGCATGGCTTACCTGGCGGTGGGTCAGCTCGGCTGGGTCGCCGCGGGGGCCGCCACGCATTTCCGTGCGGGCTTTGCGGCCTCGCTGTTCCTGCTCGCCGCCTTCGGCGTCGCGGCCACGTGCGGCCCGGCGCTGGTCGGCCGCGCGGACTCGGGCGAGGTGGCGATCGCGGGGCTTGGCTCTGTCCGCCCGGTGCGCGCCGCGGGGATCGCGCTGGCCGTGCTGTCGCTCGCGGGAGCGCCGCCGCTCGCGGGCTTCTTCGGCGAGCTTACCGTCGCCGCCGCGCTGGCACAGGGTGGGAGCTTCGTCCTGCTCGGGCTCGGCCTCCTGGGCTCGATCCTGAGTGTCGCGGCCGCCGTCGGCACGGTCCGCGTCCTCTATATACAGGGCCCGGTCGAGGAAGCCCGCAGGGGGGCCGCGGCGGCACTTCCGGTGGGCACGACGCTCTCCACGGCGGGCGCGGTCGTGTTTTGCGTCCTCATCGCCGGCTACGGCCTGCTCGGGTCCCCGATCCTGGGCCTGGCCGACCAGGGGGCCGAGGCGCTCGGACTGAGGTAAACTCCGCAGCCGTCACACCACTGGTCCTACAAGCGTCTTAGCAAGCGTCCTGGAGGTCCCGCCTGACCGCGTCGAAGAAGCGTGCCCGCGTCCGCCGGCGCGGCCGCCAAGGTAAGCACCGCCACTCCCATCACTGGCTGCTGCGGGTTTCGCTGACGTCGCTCATCGTGATGTCGATGGCGACGCTCGTCGGCACCGGGGCGACGATCGGCATCGTCGACTACTTTGCCGGCGACCTGCCTTCGATCGAGGCCATCCAGACCGCGAATCTCGAGCAGACGACACGCATCGTCGACCGCAACGGCAACCTGATCGAGGCTCTCTATCACGAGAACCGCACGGTGGTGCCGCTCGACAAGATCAGTGACAAGCTGCAGAAGGCGACGATCGCGACCGAGGACCGCACGTTCTACGACAACTCGGGCGTCGACTACCGCAGGCTCGCGATCGCCATCGCCTACGACCTGACGCATCGCGCGTCGACGCTGGGCGGCTCGACGATCACGCAACAGGTCGTCAAGAACGACGTCCTCGACACCGAGGAGGCGCAGAGTCGCACGGTGAGTCGCAAGTTCCGTGAGCTTCTCCTCGCCGAGGAGATGGAGCGCCGCTACACGAAGCAGCAGATCCTCGAGCTTTACCTGAACACCATCAACTACGGCAACGGCGCGTACGGTGCGGAGGCCGCCGCGGAGACATACTTCCAGGTCCACGCGAGCGAGCTCAGCTGGGCGCAGGCCAGCTTCCTCGCGGGCCTGCCGCAGGCGCCGAGCGATTACGACCCCTTCGGCACGCCCGACGAGTTCGCGGCGGCGAAGGCGCGCTGGCGGCAGGTGCTGGACAGCCTGGTCGCGGTCGGCAACCTCTCCGGCACGCAGGCGAACCAGCTCTTCGCGGGCGATCTGCTCGCGAAGATGGTCGCCGCCCACAAGGCGGTCGGGCCGGCTCACAACCCGCTGACCGCGCACTTCGTCGACTACGTCATCCGGTACGTCGAGAAGCGCTACGGCGAGCAGGCGCTGTACGAAGGCGGCCTGACGATCACGACGACGCTCGACCTGAGCACGCAGGCGATGGCGGACAAGTGGGTGAAGGCGGGCGTGGCGACGTACGCGAAGCGTGGCGTGAACACCGGCGCCCTGCTGGCGATGAGCCCGCTGGACGGCGAGATCGTCGCCATGGTGGGCAGCGCCGACTACAACAACGCGGCGATCCGCGGCCAGATCAACCTCACCGGCATGGACCCGCTCGGCTGGCGTGGGGTGGGTTCGTCTTTCAAGGTCTACACCTACGCGGCCGCCCTGCAGGCGGGCCTGGTCACGCCCGCGTCGCCGCTCAACGACGCGAGCGGCGTTATCGGCGGCCACTCGTTCAGCGACTGGGACGGCAAGCACGAGGGCTACATCACGCTGCGCACCGCGCTCGCGGAGTCGCGAAATCTCCCCGCGCTGTGGACGTATGCGTCCGAAGGCGGCGACCGCGTCGTTTCGTTCATGCACTCGCTCGGCGTCACCGCGGCGATCCAGTCGCCGAGCGGCGTCGCGACGACCCTCGGGCCCGATGCGATCTCGATGGCGGAGCACCTCGCCGCGTACTCGGCGTTCGACAACGGCGGCTACAGGATCACGCCGACGGCGGTGCTGCGGATCGCGGACGCGAGCGGCCGCATCCTCGAGTCGTTCGATCCGAACTTCGGCCACGTCCAGGTGGTCAGCCCCGAGCTCGGGTACGTCGTCACCGACCTGCTGCGCGGGCCGGTGAAGCTGTACCTGGGCGGGCTCGGCTCGAAGCCGGTCGCGGGCAAGTCGGGAACGACGGAGGCATACACCGGCTCGATCTTCATCGGCTACACGCCGAACCTGGCCGTCGCGGCGTCGCTGATGCACATTGACGAAGGACCCACCTGCAATTCCGGATATGCGTACCTGGCGACGAACTTCAAGCCGTCCGGCTGGCTGTGCCCGACCTCGGTGCTGTTCGGCGAGAACGTCGGCATCTCGGTGTGGAAGCCGTTCGTCGCGGAGTTCTACACGCATCACGCGTGGCCCGCGATGTGGACGCAACCGCCTGGTGTCGTGACCCGACAGGTGTGCGCCTACGACGGCGGTTACGTGGCGAACGGTGGCTACGACGAGATCTTCCTCAAGGGCTTGGGCGAGCCGCAGTACGCATGCGGCACCAGGCCCTACCCGGGGGAGAGGCCTTATGTCGCCCCGGCGCCTTCGACGGCATCGTCCGCGCCGTCGCCGTCGCCCTCGCCACACTAGAGCGGCGCAATGCGGCTCAACCGGACCGGCGTCGTCGCCGGCGTGTGCTACCTCGCCGCCGGCGCGGCGTGGTTGTGGCTCGGCTCCCCCGAAAACCAGTGGCTGGTTGGCGTGTGGCTGTTGATCGTCGCTCTGATCGGATGCGCCATCCCCGGCGCGGCCAACCAGGTTTCGCTGGCCCGTGCGTACCTGGCCGCGCCCGCGTTCGTTTACGCGCTGGCGGGCGAGTACCGGTTCCTGGCGGTGGCCGTCGCGATCGCCGGCCTGACGGACCTCGTCGACGGCACCCTGGCGCGCCGCTTCGCCCAACCTTCGACCTTCGGCGGTGGGCTCGACCCGGTGGTCGACGGCCTGTTCATGGGCGCGCTGTGCGTCGGCCTCTCGCTCGGCGGAGCCTTTCCGTTCTGGCTCGCGGCGGTCGTGATCGCTCGCTACCTGCTGCCCGCGCTGGTCGGCGGAGCGCTGATCGCGATGGGGCGGAGGCCCGAGCTGAGGCACACGCTCACCGGGCAGGTCTCGACCACGCTCATCCTGGTCCTGGTCGGCGGAGTGTGCCTGCTGCGCGGCCTGGACCAAGCGTCGAGCGGGTTCGTGACGGCGGCCGAGGTCGTGATCCCGCTGGCCACGGTGGCGACGTTCGCGCACCTCGGATGGGCCGCCTCGCACCGGCGGGCCGGGGTTGCGGACGCCGGGTAAACTTTGCACTTGGTCGCGCTAAGTGGGCGCGGTGCTTCTCTTTCGAGCCGCAATTTCGGGCACCGGAGCAGCGCGTAAACTTGCCTTGGTCGCGCTAAGTGGGGTGCTGGCGGTCCCCTGAACCGGCAATCCGCCTTAGCCGGACCGAATTCCGTCGCTGAGGTCAGGGTTTTCAGAACCGGCCGCGGCAAACGGCGTTGAAGGTCGGGACCTGCGCAGCCTGGGTCTCCGAACCCCGTCAGGTCCGGAAGGAAGCAGCGGTAAGGAGAGAACCTGGGGGTGCCGCAGCCATCCGGGCCGGAGCCGTGACCCGCGGAACGGGCTGGAGGGCTTCGGTCGAGGCGAGGGTGCGCGGCCGCTTCGATCGCATGCATGCCTGAATACACATCGCTCTACCGCAAGTACCGCTCGCAGACGTTCGCCGACCTCGTCGGCCAGGACGCATCCTCGCGCGCGCTGCAGGGCGCGATCGTTTCCGGACGCGTCGCCCACGCCTACCTGTTCAGCGGCTCGCGAGGGACGGGCAAGACGTCTGCGGCTCGGCTGCTGGCCAAGGCGGTGAACTGCACCGGCCGGCCTCGTGACTCGGCCGAGCCGTGCAACGGATGCCGGTCCTGCCTCGAGGTCACCGCCGGCTCGGCCCTAGACCTGATCGAGATCGACGCCGCCTCCAACCGCGGCATCGACGAGATCCGCGACCTGCGCGAGAAGGTCAACCTTGCGCCGGCCCTGGGGCCGTACAAGGTCTACATCATCGACGAGGCGCACATGCTGACCGAGCCGGCCTTCAACGCCCTGCTCAAGACGCTCGAGGAGCCGCCCGGCCACGTCGTGTTCGTGCTGTGCACGACGGATGCGCAGAAGATCCCGCTCACGGTCATCGGACGCTGCCAGCAGTTCGTCTTCCGCCGGCATTCCGAGGACCAGATCGTGTCCCGGCTGACGCACATCGCCAAGGCGGAGAAGGTGCAGGTCGATCCCGAGGCGATGAAGCTCATCGCCCGCACCGCGCAGGGCTCGATGCGCGATGCGGTGGGGCTGCTGGACCAGCTGGTCCCTCTGGCCACCGGACCGATCTCCCTGGACGGGGCGCGGTCGCTGCTCGGCATCGCCGACCCCCAGCTCCTCGACTCGCTCCTGGACGACGTGCTGGCGGGCCGGGCCGCCGAAGCGCTGGCCGAGCTGAACCGCGTCTACGCGGAAGGCGCCGAGCTGCGGCAGGTCGTGCGGGGGCTGATGGAGGGCTGCCGCGACCGGCTCGTCGCGGCGCTGTCGCGCGGCGACCAGGCGACGGCACGGCGGCTGTCCGGGGTGCTCGAAGCGCTTCTCCACCTCGACGGCGAGGTGCGGCGCCACGCGGAGCCGAGGTTCCTGGTCGAGGCGACACTCGCCAGGCTGGCGGTGGAGTCCGGAGCGCCGGCGATCCCGGTTGCCGCGCCAACCATGTCCGCTGCGGCGACGGTTCCCGCGGCCACCTCCCCGCAGAGCGAGCCGCCGCCACCATCCACCGGCTCGGTCGAGGGATGGAGCGACGTCCTCGAGAAGCTCAACCGGACGGTCAGGGCGGCCTACCTGGACGCCCAGCCCGAGGTGGGCGAAGGTGTTCTCGTCCTGTGGTTCCGCTACGGCTTCCACCACAAGAAGGCGCAGGAGCAGTCCGCGCAGCTGATGCCGCATGTCCGAGCATGGCTCGGCGACGGGGTGAAGGTCGACTTCCGCCTGCGCGAGAACGAAGCCGCGAAGGCCCCGCCGAGACCTGCCACTCCGGAGGATGATCCCTTCGTGCGCGAGATCGTCCGCCGCTTCGACGGCAGAGTGACGCGGGTGAAAGAGGTCTCCGAGTGAAGGATCCGCTGAAGATGCTGCGCCAGGTCCAGCAGGTGCAGGACCGCATGCAGAAGGTGCAGAAGGAGCTCGAGACCGAGACGGTGGAGGCGAGCGCCGGCGGCGGTGCCGTCACGGTCGTCGCGACCGGCACGCAGAAGCTCGTGTCCGTGCGCATCGATCCAGAGGCGGCCGGCGACGCCGAGATGCTGCAGGACCTGATGGTCGCCGCCGTCAACGAGGCGATGGAGAAGTCGAAAGAGATGGCGGCGGCAAAGATGCAGTCGGTCGCGTCGGGCCTCGGGCTTCCTCCCGGCCTGATCTAAGCCTTTCCAGTTGCCCGCGCTGCCCGAACCGCTGGAGCGCCTGGTCCAGGAGCTCTCGCGGCTGCCCGGTATCGGGCCGAAGACGGCCCAGCGGCTGGCGTTCCACCTCCTGCGCGTCGACCGGGTAAGGGCGGAAGCCCTGGCGCACGCCATCGAGGACGTGAAGGCGCGCATCGGCTACTGCGAGCGCTGCTACAACATCGCCGAGGGCCGGCTGTGCGCGATCTGCGAGTCGCCGCGACGCGACGGATCGGTGCTGTGCGTGGTCGAGTCGGCGTTCGACGTCCTGGCCGTCGAGCGGACGGCCGAGTTCGGCGGCCTTTACTTCGTCCTCCACGGCGTCATCTCTCCGATCGACGGCATCGGCCCGGAGCAGATCCACGTCCAGCAGCTCCTCGACCGCGTCCGGGACGAAGGCATCGGGGAGGTCATCGTCGCCACGGATGCCGACATCGAGGGCGAGGCGACGGCGGTCTACCTGCAGCGGGCGCTGGCGCCGTCGGGCGTACGGGTGACCCGCCCGGCGCATGGGCTTCCCGTGGGCGGCGACCTCGAGTACGCGGACGAGCTGACCCTGGCGAGGGCGATGGCCGGCCGCCGGGCATTCTGAGCGCGTGGCCGACCAGAGGACCAGCGGCCAGCCGGCGCTTCTCTTCGACCTCGACGGAACGCTGGTGGACTCGGTGTACCAGCACGTCCTGGCGTGGCGCGAGGCGCTCGAGCGGGAGGGGATCGACCTGCCGGTCTGGCTCATCCACCGCCGCATTGGGATGAGCGGCGGCCTGTTCCTGCGGGCGCTGAACCGGGAGGTCGGGATCGAGATCACCGCCGAGCAAGGGGAGCGGCTGCAGCAGCTCCATGGCGAAGGCGTGACCCGACGTCTTGGGCAGATCCGGCCCCTGCCGGGGGCGCGCGAGCTGCTGCGCCACCTGTCCGAAACGGGCGTGCCGTGGGCGATAGCGACGAGCGGGCGCGCCGCAACTGCTCACCCGCTGACGCGGCTGCTCGAGGTCCCGGAGGCGACGGTGATCATCACCCGGGACGAGGTGCCGTACGCGAAGCCCAACCCCGACCTGTTCCTCGCCGCCGCCGCCCGCCTCGGCCGCGACCCCCACGACTGCTTCGTGGTCGGCGACTCCGTCTGGGACATGCTGGCGGCGCGCAGGGCGTCGGCGCTTGGCGTCGGGCTCCTGTCCGGCGGCTATGGGCGGGAGGAGCTGACGGCGGCAGGCACCTACCGGGTTTACGACGATCCGGCCGACCTCCTGGCTCACCTCGACGAGCTCGGGATCCGGGCCTGACGGCCCGGGTTGCAATCTCGCGCTGGTCGCGGGTATCATTCACGGGTTCCTCAGCCGAACAGGTTTCGTGCGCCCAAATGGGCGGTAGAAACCAGGTCCGGCCGGGGGAGCCAGCACCTTGACAACTGAAGAGTGGGAAAGACTCTGAGAGTCTGAGAAGACTCAAGGCAAATGCTTTGGGTCCTCCGTTTTTAGACGGAGAGTTTGATCCTGGCTCAGGGTTAACGCTGGCGGCGCGCATAACACATGCAAGTCGAGCGAGGGCTCATTTCCCGCAAGGGAGATGGGTTCCTAGCGGCGAACGGGTGAGTAACACGTGGGCAACCTTTCCTATCGCGGGGGATAACAGCGGGAAACCGCTGCTAATACCGCATGTCGTCACCGGTCGCATGGCCGGTGAAGAAAGCAGCAATGCACGATGGGGTGGGCCCGCGGCCTATCAGCTAGTCGGTGGGGTAACGGCCTACCGAGGCGATGACGGGTAG
>CBJLKR010000107.1:0-7998 GCA_966423695.1 uncultured bacterium
GCGACTCCCGCCGAGAGCCTTCTCGGCACGGCGAGGGTCACCAGCGCCAGGCATCCGGCGACCGCCCCCAGGGCGCCGCTGCGCGAGGTCGTGGTCACCAGCCCGGCCGCCATCACGACCACGGCCGCCGCCCACGGGCCGACGAACAGCGTCATCCGCCGCGCCCGGTCGAGCGCCAGCGGGATGGCCATGGCGATGAGCGCGGCCAGGAGGTTGGCGTTGCCCAGGTTGCCGTCCGGGCGGAAGGCGACGTGCGCGAACGCCTGCTGCAGCGCCTCGAGGGAGGCGACCGACGTGCCGAAGACGAAGGCGGCGACGACCGCGTCACGCTGGACCCGAGTCCGCAGCAGCCACACGGAAGCCGCCATCACCGCCAGGTACGACAGCCGGACCGGAAGCGACTCGTACCGGGTGTAGGACCCCGCGAGGCTCAGCGGCCAGGAGACGGAGAACGCAAACGCCAGCAGCGCTGCCGCGGCGGCGGCGGCGAGCGGGAGGCGAAGCGCGCCCAGCCGGGCCGCCGGCCGGACGAGCAAAGCCACGCCGGTGCCGACGCAGGCCGCCGCGAGGAGGATCGAGGTTCGCGGAAGGATGTAGGTGTCTGCCGCGGAGGGTAGAAAGACGATGGGCAGCGTTAAGGCCACAACCGTTGGAAGAAAGCCGCCGTAACGTTCGAGCAGGCCTAGCACCGCGCCGATTCTTAACTGAAATCGACTGTCGGAGTTGGACGTTATATTAGGTGCGGGGGTACCGCTGGGTACCACTGTTCATGTGTTGAGGAGGTGCTGGCCCCACCTAGTAACAGAGGAAGACCAGGAGGAAAGGGATCTTGTATCCGTTTGAAAGATTCACTGAGCGGGCCAAGAAAGTACTGACGCTCGCGCAGGAAGAAGCAGAACGATCGCACCACAGCTATATCGGTACCGAGCACCTGCTCCTGGGTTTGCTCCGTGAGGGTGAAGGCCTGGCCGCCAAGGTCCTCAACAACCTTGGCGTAGAGATCGGCAAGGTCCGCCAGACGATCGAGTCCGTGCTCGGTCGGAACGAGCGGATCATCATCCAGCAGATCATCCCGACGTCGCGCGTGAAGAAGGTCATCGAGATCTCCTTCGAAGAGGCGCGGCGCATGGGCCACAACTACGTGGGCACCGAGCACCTTCTGCTCGGCCTGCTCATCGAAGGCGAGGGCATCGCCGCGCACGTGCTGGAAGACCTCGGCGCGAACCTGGAGAAGGTCCGCGGCGAGATCGAGCGCCTGCTTCACGACTCGAGCGCCGAGACGGAGGCCGAACCTGCGCCGAAGAAGCCGTCCAAGACCCCGCTGCTCGACCAGTTCGGTCGCGACCTCACCGAGCTCGCGCGCCGCAACCAGCTCGACCCGGTCATCGGTCGCGAGATGGAGATCGAGCGAGTGGTGCAGATCCTGAGCCGGCGGACCAAGAACAACCCCGCGCTCATCGGCGAGCCCGGCGTCGGCAAGACCGCGATCGCGGAAGGCCTGGCGCAATCGATCAATCTCGGCAACGTGCCCGAGTCGCTGCAGCACAAGCGCGTGCTGACGCTCGACATGGGGGCTCTCGTCGCGGGCACCAAGTACCGCGGTGAGTTCGAGGAGCGGTTGAAGAAGATCCTCGACGAGATCCGCTCGAGCCGCGAGGTCGTGCTGTTCATCGACGAGCTGCACACGCTGGTCGGCGCTGGGGCCGCGGAGGGCGCGATCGACGCCGCCAACATCCTCAAGCCCGCGCTGGCGCGCGGCGAGATCCAGTGCATCGGCGCGACCACGCTGAACGAATATCGAAAGTACATCGAGAAGGACGCCGCGCTCGAGCGTCGTTTTCAACCGGTGTTCGTGGATCAGCCGTCTCTCACCGAGACGACCGACATCCTCAACGGCGTCAAGTCGCTGTACGAGAAGCACCACCGCGTCGTCATCACCGATGCGGCCGTCCACGCCGCCGTCGTGCTGAGCGACCGCTACGTCAGCGACCGCGCGCTTCCGGACAAGGCGATCGACCTGATCGACGAGGCGTCGGCGCGCGTGCGCATGAAGCTGACGACCACCCCCGAAGACCTGAAGGAGCTCCAGAAGGAGATCCGCCGCCAGAAGGGCGAACAGGACGAGTCGGTCAACAAGCAGGACTTCGAGGCCGCCGCGGCCGTCCGCGACAAGGTCAAGAAGCTGCAGGACAAGCTCGCGCTGAAAGAAGCCGCGTGGCGCGACAAGCTCGGGGAGACGGTGCCGGAGGTCGGCGAGGAGGACATCGCGCAGATCGTGGCCGCGTGGACCGGCGTCCCGGTGTCACGCCTGGTCGAGGAAGAGAGCTCGCGTCTTTTGCGCATGGAAGAAGAGATTCACAAGCGGATGGTCGGCCAGGACGAGGCGATCGTCACGGTCTCGCAGGCCGTCCGCCGCGCGCGCGCCGGGCTGAAGAACCCGCGCCGGCCGATCGGGTCGTTCATCTTCCTCGGGCCTACGGGCATCGGCAAGACCGAGCTCGCGCGGGCGCTGGCGGAGTACCTGTTCGACTCCGAGGACGCGCTCATCAAGCTCGACATGTCGGAGTTCATGGAGCGGCACACTACGGCGCGCCTCGTGGGCTCGCCTCCGGGCTACGTCGGCTACGACGAGGGTGGGCAGCTCACCGAAGCGGTGCGGCGCCGGCCCTACTCGGTGATCCTCTTCGACGAGATCGAGAAGGCGCACCCCGAGGTCTTCAACATGTTGCTGCAGATCCTCGAGGACGGCCGTCTCAGCGACGCGAAGGGCAAGATCGTCAACTTCGCGAACACCGTGATCATCATGACCTCGAACCTCGGCATCCGCGACGTCAACCAGGCGGGCACCTCACTGGGGTTCCAGCCCGCGGTGGTGGACGAGTCGGCGGAGGTCGAGCGCCGGCACGCGAACACGAAGCAGAAGATCGACGACGAGCTCAAGCGGATGTTCCGCCCGGAGTTCCTCAACCGCGTGGACGCGGTGGTCGTGTTCAAGAGCCTGACCACGCAGCAGATCCGCGAGATCGTCGACCTGCAGCTGAACCGCCTGGACAAGCACCTGGCGGAGCAGCAGATCGCGATCGAGGTGACCGACGCCGCCAAGGATCTCCTCGCGAAGGAGGGCTACGACCGGCAGTACGGGGCCCGGCCGCTGCGGCGGGTCATCACCAGCCGGATCGAAGACCAGCTGTCCGAGCACCTGCTCCGCGGCAAGATCGCGCGCGGGGACACGGTGCAGATCGACGTGGAGGGCGAGGACGGCCTGAAGTTCACGCCGGTGAAGCACTCGAAGCCGAAGGAACCCGCCGCCGCCGCCCCCGCCGGGCCGGCACCCACGCCGAGCGCCCCGACGAAGTAGCGGTTTCGGCACGCCGCGCCCGACGTGGCCGATCGGCAGCCGCCTAGCTTTTGACCCAGGCGGGCAGTCGCTGCGAGAGCCGGGCCGGCGTGGTCTGGCTCTTGACCAGGTGGTCGAGGGCTCCGAGGCTGAGGCCTCGCTCGACCAGTTCCTTCTCGTTCCAGTTGGACAGGATCACGACCGGGATGCGCGCGGTCGAGGGCTCCTGGCGCAGGGCTTCGAGGACGCTCAGCCCGTCCAGCTTGGGCAGCCTGATGTCGAGAAAGATGATGTCCGGCTGCTCTCGGCGCGCCTTGTCGAGCGCCATCAGGCCGTCGGCGGCGACGTCGACCACGTAACCGTCGAGCTCGAGCTTCAGCCTGTACATCTGGGCGACGGAGACGTCGTCCTCGACGAACAGGACCCTTACCTCGTCCGGCTCTTCGTGTCGCGTTGACTCAATGCTCATCCGTTCATTTCGTGCAACGCTTACCGCGTGCCAACCCGACAGAGACCCCGGTCGGAAAAGTGAGCGCTGCGGTACCGCTTCGCCTTCGGCCGTTAGAGGTTGGCGATCTCCTGGACGAGACCTTCCGCATGTACAGGAGGCACTTCCTTTTGTTTGCCGGGATCTCGGTTCTGCTGGCCGTGCCCTCGGCGGCCGTCTACGGGCTCGTGATCGCCCTCTTCGCGGCCGGTCTCCAGAGCGATTCGTCGTCGGGCCTCGCGTTCTTCCAGGGCGGCCTGGCGGTGGCGGTCGTCATCGCCGCAATCTTGGGCATCGCCATCCTGCCGTTCACCCACTCGGCGGTCACGTACGCAGCGTGTGAGTCGGCCACCGGACGCACGGTCACGGCGGGCGGCGTCTTCCGGGGAGTGCTGCGCCGCTACATCCCGCTGCTCGGCTACTGGCTGCTGTTCAACGCCGTCACCGCTTACCTGGCGGTGATCCTGTGCATCGCTCCATTCGCGCTTTGGGCATGGGCCTTCGTGATCTGGGTTGCGGCCACGCCGGCGATGTTCGTCGAGAACATCGGGCTCGGTTTCGCCGTCTCGCGCAGCCGCTACCTGGTCCAGGGCCGGTGGTGGCGGACGTTCCTCATCCTGTTCCTCACTTTCGTCGCCTACGAGGCGGTCGCGATCGCGCTCGGGGGTTTCGTCCAGCTTGCGCAGATCCTCCTGAGCCTGTTCGTCTCGCCGTTCATCGCCTCGGCGATCACGCTCGCAAGCGGCCAGATGGTGAGCGCGCTCCTGGCGCCGATCACCCAGATCGTGATCGTGCTCATCTACTTCGACCTGCGCGTGCGGCGCGAAGCGCTCGACCTCTTCCAGATGGCGTACCGGATGTCGGCGCCTCCAGCGCCCGCCTGAGGTGAGGCGGGCGCTCTCCACCGCGACGATCGCCGCGGTCCTCGCGATCGCACTCGCGACACCGGCGGCCGCGGAGCCGTCGCCGCCGGCGTACGCGCAGGCGGTCGAGCAGGCTTACGCGCTCATCGCGCACGCCTCACCTCCCGATACGGGGCCGGCCGTCGCGGCGTATCGGGTGCTCAGCGACGGCACCGGCGACACGCAGCCCGAGGTCCTCGCCGACCTGCGGGCCCAGCCGCCGCTCTACGACGACGCGCGGCGGCGGCTGACCGCTCTCTCGGCCGCGCTGGACGAGCCGATGACGACGCCCGACCAGGCGCTGGCAAAGCAGCGCCTGCGCGAAGTGATGGCGCAGAGCCGTTACGACGCGCTGCGCCGGCCGCCGTCGATCCTGGACCGCTTGTCACAGTGGCTGTACGACCGCTTCAACGACCTGGTGAACCTCATCTTCGGGCGACGTGGCGGCCCGCAGCCGCCTGAATGGTGGCTTTACGGGTTCGGCGTGCTGGTGGTCGCGGCGGTGGCGTTCATCGTCTTCCGCAGCGCCCGCGGCAGGTTCTCGCAATCGCTCAGCGCAGCCCCGCAGGGCCCGCGCCCCGCCTCCGATCACTTCGCCGACGCCGACCGGCTGGCCGCCAGGGGCGACCGCCGCGGTGCCATCCGGGCTCTGTGCGCAGGCGTCGCAGCGACGCTGGAAGGTGAGCGGTCGTGGGAGGGGAGCCCGCTGACCGTCCGCGAGATCTTCTCGCGCGCCCCCGACTTCGGCGCGCTCCGGACGCTGCTCGTGCCGTTCGAGGCGTCGGTGTACGGAGGCCGCGACGTCGACCGCGCGACGTACGAGGCCGCGGCCGAGGTGGCCGCGCGTTATCGCCGCCCGGAGGGCGCCGCCGCGTGAGCGTGCTGGGCCGGTCGCGGGGCTGGATCATCGCCGGGGCCGTCGCGGCGGCCATAGCCATCGCGGCGTACGCGGCGCGGCCGCAGAACGACTCGCCCGAGCACAGCTCCAACAGCGACGCCGCCAACGGCTCGTCCGCCGTCCTGCTGTTCGCGCAGGCGATGGGTCATCCGACGACCCAGATCGAGGGCACCTTCGATGCGCCCGCACCCTACTCCGTGCTGTTCGTCTTCACGCCGACGAGCCAGTTCACCGCGGACGAGGCCGACCGCCTTCGCGCCTGGGTGCGCCTCCAGGGAGGCGTGCTCGTCTACGCGTCGGAGCAAGGTGATCCCGAGCTCGACCGGGCGTTCGCCGTGAGCCGGGCGGCAACCCTGGACGGCGCTCCGTACGACGCGTCCCCGGCGGTCTCCGGCGCGTCCCGCGTCGAGGGCGGTTCACTCGCCCGGGCGCTCGAGCCCACGGCCTCCCAGGTGCCGATCCTGCGGGCGTCGTCGGGCACGGTTGCCGGCTACGTCGAGCGCATCGGCTCCGGTCGCGTCGTCGTCCTCGCCGATCCGCTCGTGCTCTGCAACGGCTATCTCGAGAGGGCGGACAACGGAGCGCTGCTCGCCGACATCCTCGGGCCGAGCTCAGACGCTCCGGTGGCCGTCGACGAGTACCACCACGGTCTGACTGTCAGCGACTTCGCGCCGCAGGCCTGGCTGACGACCCCGTGGGGCGCCGCGCTGATGTGGCTCATCGTGGCGGTGTTCGCCGGCCTGTGGCTGCGCGGCCGTCGCTTCGGGCCGCTCGTCGAGCGCCCGGCGGAGGTCGCTCGCTCGGACGCGGAATGGTCGGTCGCGGTCGGCCAGCTGCTGCGCCGGTCGAGCGCGCGAGTGGTGACGCTGGGGCTGCTCGCGTCCGCGACCGAGCGCGCGGTCGCCTCGCAGACGGGCTTGCCGGTGCAGCCGCGTGATCGCTTCTGGAATGCTCTGTGGGTGCGCGCACCCGAGACCGCAAGCCGCCTGGCCGAGGTGGAGAGATCGCTCCACCAGCCAAACCCAAGCGCGGACGACGTGCTGGCGGCGGCCCGCGAGCTGCACGAGATCGCGCATCCGCAAACCCGGGCTCACAGATGATCGCGGCGGCCACCGACTTCTACGCCCGGCTGCGGGAACAGCTCGTCAAGGCGGTGGTCGGACAGGACGACGCGATTCGGCTCTGCGCTATCGCGCTCGTCGCCCAGGGCCACGTCCTGCTCGAAGGAGTGCCCGGCACGGGGAAGACGCTGCTGGCGAAGTCGATCGCGCGAGCGCTGACGCTCGAATACGGACGCGTCCAGTTCACACCCGACCTCATGCCCGCCGATATCCTCGGCACGTCGGTCTTCGACCTGGCGACGCGCACCTTCACGCTGCGCCGCGGCCCGATCTTCACCAACGTCCTCCTCGCCGACGAGATCAACCGCGCGCCGGCGAAGGTCCAGTCCGCGCTGCTGGAGGCGATGGAAGAGCGCGGTGTGACCCTCGAGGGCCAGCAGCTCGCGCTGCCGGCACCGTTCTTCGTCCTCGCCACGCAGAACCCCGTCGAGTACGAAGGCACCTACCCGCTGCCCGAGGCGCAGCAGGACCGTTTTCTCTTCAAGGTCCGTCTCGACTATCCGCCGCCGGCCGACGAGATGGAGGTCTTGAGGCGGTGGGAGTCAGGCGTCGAGCTGCGCGACCCGGTCAAGGCCGGAGTCGAGCCGGTGCTCGGAGCGGCCGATATCGAGGCCTGCCGGTCAGAGGTCGCGCGCGTGGTCCTCGACGAGAAGATCCGCCGCTACGTCGTCGACCTCGCGACGGCGACGCGCAACGCGCCCGAGATAGCGCTCGGCGCGAGCACGCGAGCCGAGGTGCTGCTGATGCTGGCGGCGCGTGCGTACGCCGCGTTCGAAGGCGCGGAGTTCGTGACGCCCGACCACGTGAAGGCGCTGCTCGCGCCGGCGTTCCGGCACCGCTTGATCCTCCGGCCCGAGGCCGAGGTCGCCGGCCAGACGCCGGACAGCGTGCTCGACGTCGTGGCCGGCCGGGTCGTCCCTCCACGCTGAACCTCTTCCGCGGCCTCGCGCCGCAGCCGAAGCTCGTCTGGGCGGTCGCGATCGGCGCGGGCCTGATCGCGCTGTCCGCCGCGTCGCCGCTCCTGGCGTTCGTCGCCGCGGTCTACAACGCCGGCCTCGTGATCGTCGCCGCGCGCGACCTGGCGCTGCTGCCCGGCAGGTCGGGATACCGGGCCAGGCGGGTCACGCCGGAGCCGTTCTCGCTTGGCGAGCCCGAGGAGGTCACGGTCGTGGTCGAGAACCGCGCGGCCGCGGGTCTTGTCGCGGCGGTCGCCGACCACACTCCCGCCGGACTGCGCCCGGCGCCGAGGGAGG
>CBJLKR010000108.1:0-7938 GCA_966423695.1 uncultured bacterium
CGGGGCGCGCAAGCTCGTGGACTGCTCGCCGTACGGCGACGACGGCGCCCTCGAACAGCACGTGATCGATGCCGTCCTGACCGAGGAGCAGCTGCCCGGACACCTGGGCGGCGGCATCGGGACCTGGGAGCGCGCGAGCGCGAAGATGCGGCGCCCGGCGCCGAAGCTGCGGCGCGGCCGCTACGTCGCGCTCCTGCGCATCGAAGGCACCATCGTCGACGGCCGCTCGGGACGGTTGCCGGTGCAGCCTCCGGTCGAGATCCCCCTCGTGGGCGAGGCGCGCGCGGGCGACCTCACCGTGGTCCAGGTCGCGCGGCAGGTCGCGGCCGACCGGCGGGCCGCGGCGGCCGTGCTCTACGTCAACTCGCGCGGAGGCTCGTCGACCGCGAGCGAGGCGATGCGCCACGCCCTCGCCACGATCGCGGCGCGCAAGCCGCTCGTGGTGGTGATGGGTCCCGTCGCGGGCTCGGGCGGCTACGACGTGGCGATGCCGGGGGCCTGGATCATCGCCCGGCCGGGAACGCTGACCGGCTCCATCGGCGTGCTCGGCGGCAAGCTCGTCACCGGCGGCCTGTGGGAGAAGCTGCTGGTCAACCGCGAGACCATCGCCGAGGGCCGCCACGTGACGATGTTCGCGGACGAGGCGCGGTTCACCGACGACGAGCGCCAAATCGTCAGCGCGGAGATACAACGCATCTACCGAGGCTTCCTCGACGTCGTGGGCGCGGCGCGGAAGATGGCCCTCGACGAGCTGGAGCCGCTCGCCGAGGGCAAGGTGTGGACCGGCGCGCAGGCGCTGCAGCGCAAGCTGGTCGACGAGCTCGGTGGCATCGACGACGGCCTCCGGAAGGCGCGCGAGCTGGCCGGCCTGCCCGCGTCGACGCCATCGCGCGAGGTCCGCGGGCCGCGGCGGTGGACGCCGCCCATGGCCGAGCCCGCGCCCGCGGGCGGCTGGCTCGGCTACGTGCTCGAAGGGCTGCGGGTCATCCGTCGCGCGCCGGCGCTGGCGGTGATGGAGTACCTGCCGGGCGACCTTACTTAGGGAAAGCTGCGATCAGTCGCGAATGCCGGCAGTGGAACGTCTGAACCAACGGAATTTCGTCCGAATGCCGGCACTCGCGGATGAGTGCCGCTAGGCGTCCAGCGGAGGGAACCTCCACGGCTGCCTCTCGCGCACGACCTCGTACACCGCCTCCACGATCGTCTCGCGGTTCGGCTTGGTGAAGTAGTCGCCGTCGGGGCCGTACGCGGGCCGGTTGGGCGACGAACACAGCGTCCGGGGCGCCGCGTCGAGGTGCCACCAGCCCTGCTGCGCCTCCAGCACCTGCTGCAGCATGAAGGCCGACGCGCCGCCCGGCACGTCCTCGTCCACGCACACCAGCGCATGCGTCTTCTCCAGCGAGCGCGCAAGCAGGTGGTTCACGTCGAACGGGTTCAGCGTCTGCACGTCGATCACCTCGCACGAGACGCCCAGCTCCTCGAGCGACACAGCGGCATCGAGCGCGATGGCGCAGCAGGCGCCATACGTCACGATCGTGCAGTCGGTCCCCTCGCGCAGGACCTCAGGCACGCCCAGCGGCACCGTGAACGAGCCGATGTTGTCGGGCACGCGCTCCTTCAGCCGGTAGCCGTTCAGAACCTCGACGACCAGCCCCGGGTTGTCGCCCTGGAACAGCGTGTTGTAGAAGCCCGCGGCCTGGGTCATGTTCCTCGGCACGCACACATAGACGCCGCGCAGCGCGTTCAGCACCACCGACATCGGCGAGCCCGAGTGCCAGATCCCGACCAGCCTGTGGCCCTTGGTGCGGATCACGACCGGCGCCTTTTGCCCGCCCACAGTCCGCCAGTGCAGCGTCGACAGGTCGTCCGACGCCGTCTCGAGCGCGTAGAGAAAGTAGTCGAGGTACTGGATATCGCAGATCGGGCGCAGACCGCGCATCGCCGCGCCTATCGCCTGGCCCAGGATCGTCGCCTCCCGGATGCCGGTGTCGGTCAGGCGCAGGTCGCCGTACTTCGCCTGCAGGCCCTCGAACACAAGGTTGACGTCGCCCAGCTTGCCCACGTCCTCGCCGATGACGAAGATCCGCGGATCGCGCGCGAAGTTGGCGTCGAAGTTGCGGACCAGCACCTGGCGGCCGTCGACCGTCTGCGACCTCTCCGAGTAAACGGGCGGCACCACCGCGACGTTGAGCGGCGAGTCACGCGATTCGCTGTACAGGTGCGAGTTGTACCGCTCGACGTTCTCGCGCCGGTACTCCGCCGCGAACTTCAGCAGCTCTTCGCGCGCCGGGGACTCGAGGCCGCGCAGCTGCTGCAGCGCCCGCGACACGCTCGACATCACGAGCGAGCGCGTCACCTTGTGCGCCTCGTCGAGGTTGTTGGTGATCTCCGCGACCTCGGGCATGTCGATCCGGCGCAGCAGACCGACGGCGCGGTCCCGCTCGGCGCGGATCGGCGCCTGGAAAGCCTCCCACGCAAGGTCGCGCGCGGCCTCGACCGCTTCCTTGTCGGCCGCCTCCCAGCCTTCGATCTGCGACTCGCTCGCGACGCCGGTCTCGATCACCCATTCGCGCAGGCGCGCGACGCAGTCGAACTCGTTCTCGAACTTCAACCGCTCCTTGGACTTGTAGCGCTCGTGGCTGCCGCTGGTCGAGTGTCCCTGCGGCTGCGTCACCTCCGTGACGTGGATGAGCGCCGGTTTCTGCTCGCGGCGCACCTTCTCGATCGCCGTCATGTACGTCTCGACGAGGGCCGGATAATCCCAGCCACGCACGGTGTAGATGTCGACGCCCGGGCGGTCGTCCGGCATGAATCCGCGCAGCGCGTCGGAGATCGACGACTTCGTCGTCTCGGCGCTGATCGGAACCGAGATCCCGTAGCCGTCGTCCCAAACGGACATCGCCAGCGGCACCTGGAGCACCCCGGCCGCGTTGATCGCCTCCCAGAAGAGTCCCTCGGACGTCGCCGCGTCGCCGATCGTCCCGAACGCGACCTCGTTGCCGTCGACCGAGAACCCGTCCTGCGCCTCCTTCAGCTGACCGTTCAGCCGGTACAGCCGGGATGCGTACGCGAGCCCCAGCAGCCGCGGCATCCAGCCCGCGACGTTCGAGACGTCGGCACTGGAGTTCGGCATGTCGACGCTGCGCATGAACGCGCCGGCGTCGTCGAGGAAGCGTGTGGCGAAGTGGTTGCCCATCTGGCGCCCGCCCGACGCCGGCTCGCGCTCGAGGTCGGCGTTGCCGTACAGCTGGGCGAAGAACTCGCGCACGTTCGACATCCGCGTCGCCCACATGAAGGTCTGGTCGCGGTAGTAGCCCGCGCGCCAGTCGCCCGGCCGGAACGCCTTCGCCATGGCGATGTTGGCGACCTCTTTGCCGTCGCCGAAGATGCCGAAGGTGGCGTTGCCCCGAAGGACCTCGGCGCGGCCGACGATGCTCGCGCGGCGGCTGCTGTAAGCGAGCCGGTAGTCGGCGACGATGGCTTCGGCGGTGAGCGTCGATTTCGAGTTGCGAAGCGCTTTCGCCATAGGTGCCGTCAGCCGGCTCGAACTACGTTAACACGCGTCACCGCAGCCCCCTCACGCTGAGGAAACGCATGCCTCAGGCGCTAGAGACGCGCTCCTCGTCCTGCTCGGTGCGCAGGCGGCCCGGCCGGCTTGCCTGGAGCGCCTCCTTCATGTGCTTGTACGCCCTGGCGAGCTCGCCCCGACGCTCGAGGATCTCGGCGTAAGCGCCGTGGCTCTGAAGGAGCCGCTCGCGCTTGCCCAGCGCCTCGAAGCCCCGGATCGCGCTCTCGAACTCCCGGTCCGCGGCGGCGTGGTCGCCACCCTTGTCCGCGATCCGGCCCAGCCATACGTGCGCCTCGGCCGTCGACATGGCGTCGTCCGCCCCCTCCGCCAGGGCCAGCGCCTCCAGCGCCAGCGAATGCGCGCGCTCGACGTCCGCCGCGTGCATCGCGAGCTCGCACTTTCCCAGCAGGACCTTGACCCTGCCCGCCCCGAGATCGCTCTCGTGGCTCAGCTCCAGGGCGCGGTCGAGATGGACCTGGGCGGCGTCGAAGTGCCGCCTCTCCACCAGCAGCAGCGCGAGGTTCGTCTCCGCGCGGGCGACCGCCGCGCGGTCGCGCAGCGTCTCGAAGATGCCGATCGACCGCGCGAGGTACCTCGCCGCCGCTTCCACCGCGCCCGTCTTGCGCAAGGCGACGCCGAGGTCGGCGTTCACCCGCGCGGCCGAGCGCAGGTCGAACGCAGGCCGTCCCGCCTCGATCGCGGCCTCATAGGTCGCAACCGCGCGGTCCCAGTCCTCGGCCGCCACGAGCGCGCCCGCCAGGATCACCAGTAGCCGGGCCTCGGTTGCGGCCGGCACCGGCTGCACCCGGCGGCACACTTCCAGCGCTCTTTCCGCCAGGCCCACGGCCTCTCGAGGCTGCGTCTCCGTGGCGAGCCAGGCCTGCGCCCCCAGGCACTCGGCGAGCATCGCGCCGTCGTCGACGGCCTCGAAGTGCGCCCTGGCCTCCTCGAGGAGGGTCGCCGCGCGCTCGGGCTCTCCGGCGCCGAGCCACGCCTGCGCGAGGAGGAACCGGATCCTGCCCAGGCGGAAGGCGGCGGGGCCGCCCTCGAGCAGCCCACGGCCGAGGGCGATCGCCTCCCGGTGGTCCCCACACGCGACCAGCGCCTCGAGCTCGAGCAACCTGGCCGAGGCGTCGTCGACACCGCCGCCCGGCTCGGCCAGGAAGAACTCGACCGGCTTGCCGGTCCTGCGGGCGATGTGCTCCAGGGTCGGCAGCGACGGCCGGGTCCGTCCGGTCTCCACGAGGTAGATGGCGGGCGCGGTCACGTGGCCCTTGCCCAGCTGCGCGAGGCTGAGCCCAACCTCGAGACGGGCCTGGCGGACTGCCCCTGGCCGGAGGTTGACGCCGGGGAGCCGGCGCCTCTTGGGGTGGCCCTGCCCCTCGGGCGCCGCGTCAGTTCGCCCGCTGGCCACGGCCCGTCACTTTATCCCAAATCGAGAACCTGGAACGCGCCAGCCGGCCTGGAGGAGACGCGCGTTTCGGTGCCGCCGGAGCCCATGATTCGCATAAGACGGCAGTGACTTAACGTTGTTAAGTTAGACTGCCTGTGCGCAGGTCGCGGTAACTGTGCTTCCCGCCGCGGCCTGCATAACTCGTGGCCCTCTCTCGGACCGCACCCCTTCCCGAGAGAGGGCTCTTTCCTGTCAGTGACTCGAGGGGTACGTGCCGAACAGCTTGATCTCGGCACTCGCCTCTTCGAGGTCGCTCAGCGCCGCCTCCGCCGCGGCGGGCGATCCGGCCTCGCCGTTGATCGAGAAGTCGAGGTAGAACCGGTACTCGAACGGGCGCCCCAGCTGCGGCCGGCTGTCGAGCCGGGTCAGGTTCACGCCCCGGCGGGCGAAGCAATCGAGGGCGTGGGCCAGGCTGCCCGGCCGGTGGGTGGTGACGAAGGCGATCGACCCCTTCCAGCCACCGGCCGCATCGCGAGGGCGGGCGGCCACGCCCTTTTCGACCACTACGAAACGGGTCCGGTTCTCGGAGTCGTCCTGGATCGACTCGGCCAGCACGTACAGGCCGTAGCGAGCCGCCGCCGCCTTGCTGGCGATCGCCGCCGTGCCCGGCTGGCGCTGCTCGGCCACCGCGCGGGCCGCGCCGGCGGTGTCGTGGAAGGCGACGGAGCGGATCTGCCGCGAATGGAGGTAGCGGTCGCACTGGGCGAGCGCCTGCGGGTGGGACAGGGCCCGCTCGACCGGCCCGGGCCAGCCCAGCAGGCAGTGGCGCACGGGCAGCACGTGCTCGCCGACCACCCGAAGGCCCGGCGCCGCTTCGCGGGTCTCCCACAGCAGGTCGGAGACCTCCTGGACGACGCCCGCGCTCGAGTTCTCGACCGGCAGCACCGCTTTTTCCACGGCGCCCATGGCGAGCGCGTCGAAGGTCAGCCGGAAGGTCGCGAACCCGACCGCCTCGGCGCCGGGAAAGACCGCCGCGACCGCCTCGTCGGAGTAGGCGCCCGGCTCCCCTTGAAAGCCGACCCTCACCCGAAGATGAGGTGGCGCATCGCGTCGGCCACGTGGTTGTGGTCGTGGAGTTGGTCGGTCACCGGCGGGTGGCCGTTGCCCTCATGGCCGTTGCCGCCGGCCGAGGCGACGATCTTCTTCAGGTCGTCGTCGGTGACCTCCTTCTTGGTGTCGGCGACCTGGAGGAAGCGCTGCCACGCGGCTTCGTACCCGCCCTCCACCGGCTTGATGCCCAACCGGTTCAGGCGGTGGCTGAACGCGTGGCGACCCGAGCGCGCGGTGAGCACGATCTTCGAATCGGCGAGGCCGACGTCCTCGGGTTTCATGATCTCGTAGTTCAGCCGGTCCTTCAGGACGCCGTCCTGGTGGATGCCGGAGGCGTGCGCGAAAGCGTTGGCGCCGACGACGGCCTTGTTCGGCTGCACCGGCGTCCCGGTCAGCTCGCTGACCAGGCGGGATGTGCGCGTGATCTCGGGCGTCTCGATCCCACACTCGAGGCCGAGCTTGCCCTGGCGGACCTTGAGCAGCATCACGATCTCCTCGAGCGACGTGTTGCCCGCGCGCTCGCCGATGCCGTTGATCGTGCACTCGACGCGGCGCGCGCCCGCCTCGAGCGCGGCGAGCGTGTTGGCGACGGCGAGGCCGAGGTCGTTGTGGCAGTGCACCGAGAACATGGCGCGGTCACTTCCACGCGCCTCTTTGATCACGCGGGCCACCAGCCCGCCGAACTCGTGCGGAAGGCAGTACCCCGTCGTGTCCGGGATGTTGATGACCGTGGCGCCGGCGGCGATCATCGTCTCGACCGTCTCGATCAGGTACTCGGGGTCGGCGCGGCCCGCGTCCTCCGGCGAATACTCGACCTTGTCGCACAGGAACCGGGCGTACTCCACCATCTCCGCGCCGCGCTTCAGCACCTCGGCGCGCGTCAGGCCGAGCTTGCGGTCGATGTGCACGTCGGAGACCGAAAGCACGATGTGGATCTGCGGGTCCTCGGCGTCCTTGATCGCGCCCCACACGGCGTCGATGTCGTCGCGCACGGCGCGGGCCAGCGCGGTCACCGTCACGCCGCGGACCTCACGCGCGATCCTTCGGCAGGCGTCGAAGTCGCCCGGCGAAGAGATCGGAAAACCTGCCTCGATGACGTCCACCCCGAGGCGCTCGAGCTGGCGCGCGATGCGGAGCTTGGAGTTGGCGTCCAGGTGAAATCCCGGCGACTGCTCGCCGTCGCGCAGGGTGGTGTCGAAGATGAATACGCGATCCGGGGTGCTGTTGTCTCTCATTTCTCCACTGGCTCCAACCACGTCATCATCGAGCGCAGCTCGCGCCCGACCTGCTCGATCTGGTGATCCGCGTCCTTCCGCCGCATGGCCATGAACCGCTCGCGGCCGTTCGAGTTCTCGTCGAGCCAGCGCTCGGCGAAGCTGCCGTCCTGGATCTCCGCGAGCACGCTGCGCATCGACTGGCGGACGTGCTCGTCGATGACGCGCGGCCCGGACACGTAGTCGCCGAACTCCGCGGTGTCCGAGACGGAGTAGCGCATGAAGCCGAGACCGCCGCGATACATGAGGTCGACGATGAGCTTCAGCTCGTGCAGGACCTCGAAGTACGCGAGCTCCGGCTGGTAGCCGGCCTCGACCAGAGTCTCGAACCCGGTCTTGACGAGGCTCGCCACGCCGCCGCACAGCACCGCCTGCTCGCCGAACAGGTCCGTCTCGGTCTCTTCCTTGAACGTGGTCTCGAGCACACCGGCGCGGCCCGCGCCGAGCGACCGCGCGTAGGCCAGCGCACGCTGCCACGCCTTGCCCGTCGCGTCCTGGTGGACCGCGATCAGCGCCGGCACGCCCTGGCCGTTCACGTACGTGCTGCGGACGAGGTGACCAGGTCCCTTGGGGGCGATCATCGCGACGTCGAT
>CBJLKR010000109.1:0-7910 GCA_966423695.1 uncultured bacterium
CGCTCGACCGCCCGATCGGGGCAGCTTTTCGCCGCCCACGTGAGCGCTCGGAGGAGGCGCGCGAGGGGGTGTCTGTGACCTTGACCCGACCGCTCGCGTGGCTGTGGGCGAAGAAAGCGTGGATCGCCGCCGCGGTCGGTGTCGCGTTTCTCGCCACCACCTTCTACGTGCTGTGGGCGATCAAAGACTTGCCCGACCCCAGCCAGGACGTGCTCGCCGCAGGTGACGTCGTCGTGCTCGACCGCAACGGCAAGCTGATTGAGGACTGGAGCCCGGCGGGGCACTACCACGTCACCCTCACGCTCGACCAGATGGGCAAGTACGCGCCGAAGGCGGTGCTTGCGGCCGAGGATCGCAACTTCTACAACCACGGCGCGCTCGACCCCACGTCGATCGCGCGCGCCGCGTGGGCCGACGTCAGCTCGGGCGGCGTCGACCAGGGCGGAAGCACCATCACCCAGCAGCTGGTCAAGATCCAGCTCCTGACACCCGAGCGCTCTCTCAAGCGCAAGATCCAGGAAGCCGTCCTCGCGGTCGTGATCGCGCAGAGGTACTCGAAGGACCAGGTCCTCGCCATGTACCTGAACCGCGTCTATTTCGGCCACGGAGCCTACGGGGTGGGCGCGGCGGCGAAGACCTACTTCAACAAGGACGCGAAGGACCTGACGGCGGCTGAGGCGGCGCTCCTCGCCGGCATCATCCAGGCCCCGACCGCCTACGACCCGGTGCTCCACTACGAACTCGCTCGGGAGCGCCAGGCGTACGTCCTGCACGGAATGGTCCAGACGCACGATCTCTCGCAGGCCGACGCCGACAGGGCGGCGCAGGAGGACGTGAAGTCCGAGCTGCACCTCCAGTCCTCGGCGCGCCAAAGCAAGGCGCCGCACTTCGTCGACTACGTCCTCCAGCAGGTCGAGTCGATATTCGGCTCCGCCGCCGTGCAGCAAGGCGGCATCGTCGTCCGCACGACGCTCGACCTCGGCATCCAGCAGGACGCCTCGAGCGCCGTCGCAAATGGCGTGCAGGACCTGGCGAACATAAACGTCAACAACTCGGCGCTTCTTGCCGCCAACCCCAAGAACGGCGATATCCTCGCGTGGGTCGGGTCCGCCGACTACGGCAGCGACTCCATCGGCGGGCAGTTCGACGTCGTCCTGTCGAAACGCCAGCCCGGCTCCTCGTTCAAGCCGTACGTCTACGAGGCCGCGCTGCGCGACCACAAGATCACGTGGTCGACGGTCCTCCACGACCGCCCGACCGACTTCAACGGCTACAGGCCGGCGGACTTCGACAACGGCGGCATGGGCGACATCACGGCCCGTACGGCGATCCTCCACTCGCGCAACATTCCCGCCGTCGAGGTGGGTCAGATGGAGGGCATCAACAACGTCATCGACCTGGCGCACTCCATGGGGATCAAGAGTCAGCTGCAGCCGTACCTATCGACTGCGATCGGCGCCAGCGACGTGACTCTCTACGAGCACCTGCAGGGCTACGCGACTTTTGCGAACCAGGGCCAGCGCATCGGCCTTCATGTGATCAACGAGGTCGACGATGCCGGCGGCGCGGCGATCTTCAAGTACTCCGACCCGAACCACAGCCAGGTGCTGACGTCGGCGGAGGCGTACCTCATGACCGATGTGCTGAAGGACTACCAGAAGACGTGGAACTTCGGGTGGGATCGCCAGATGGCGAGTAAGACCGGCACGAGCGACAATGGCAAAGGCGGGATCCCGGACTCGTGGATCATGGCTTACAACCCCGACATCGTCGCCGGGGTGTGGGTCGGGAACACGGGACCGAATGGCAAGGGCGGACTAATCCGTGCGTACGGAGAGAATGTCGGCCTCACCATCATGAAGCGGTTCATCAACGCCCTGCCGTCGAACATGCGCGACTGGTACTCGCAGCCGTCGGGCGTGAAGATCGGATGCGGCAACGACTCGCAGGATCCGTTCCTGCCGAGCGCGTGCACGACGTCGCCGAAACCGTCGACGTCGCCCAGCGCTTCGCCGTCGGCCTCGCCGTCCGCCTCGCCGTCGGCCTCCCCGTCGGCTTCGCCGTCGGCCTCGCCGTCGAGCTCCCCCTCCGCCTCGCCGTCGGCTTCGCCGCCGCCGCCACCTGCATCTCCATCGCCCAAACCAAGCCCGAGCTGATGCTTGCGATGAACACTCCCGGCACCGCGTTCATGGACAGCGTCGAGCGCCGCAAGCCCGGCACCTCTCTGCGCGGCTACGTGACGCGCACCCTGCCTTACAGCTCGACCATCGTCGTCGCCAACCGCGCGCCGCACGAGCCGCGCCCCGAGGGCGGGTTCACGCGTGGCGCGGGTGGAGTCATCACGGCGCTGCTGACGTTTGCCGAGGTGGCGGGCGCGAACTGGGTCGCCTGCGCGCGGACGGAGAGCGAGCGCGCGCTGGTCGAGGAGCACGGGGCGACGTGGGAGGCGCCGCTGCTCCGCGGCTCGACCAAGCTGCACTACGCGACCCCGACAGCCGAGCAGTACGAGCAGTACTACTCGGTGATCTCCAACCCTGTCCTGTGGTTCGTTCAGCACTACCTCTGGGATCTCGCCAACCAGCCGGTCATCAACGGCCGCATCCACCGCGCGTGGAAGAACGGCTACGTCGAGGTCAACCGGCAGATGGCGCGCCGGGTGGTCGAGGTCGCGCACGGGCTGCCCGGCCGGCCGATCGTGATGGTCCACGACTACCAGCTCTACCTGGTGCCGCAGCTCGTGCGCGAGCAGCTGCACGGGGCGATCATCCAGCACTTCGTGCACATCCCCTGGCCGACGCCGCAGTACTGGAAGGTGCTCCCGCGCGAGATGCGCGACGCCATCCTCCACGGGCTGCTCGGCTGCGACATAGTCGGCTTCCAGACCTCGCTCGACGTGCGGAACTTCCTCATGACGTGCGAGGAGAACGCCGGCCTCGCGGTCGACGAGCGAGAGAAGGCGGTGCTGGTCGACGGCAGGGTCGTGTACGCGCGGGCGTATCCGATCTCGATCGACGTCGCCAGCACGACGCGCCTGGCCTACTCGCACGGCGTCATGGTCGAGGAGCGCAAGCTGCGCGACTGGCGGCCGGAGCATCTGATCGTGCGCATCGACCGCACCGACCCGTCGAAGAACATCGTGCGTGGCTTCCTCGCCTACGAGAAGCTCCTGGTGCACCACCCCGAGCTTCGCGGGCGAGTCCAGTTCTGGGCCTTCCTTCAGCCGTCGCGGCAGGACGTGGCCGTGTATCGCAACTACGTCCGCAAGGTGCGCCAGGTGGTGCAGCGGATCAACGCGCAGTACGGAGCGGCGGGCTGGCAGCCTGTGCGGCTGGAGCTGGGCGAGAGCGTGCGCAAGGCGATGGCCGCCCTCCGCAACTTCGACGTCCTGCTGGTGAACTCGGTCTACGACGGGCTGAACCTGGTTGCCAAGGAGGGAGCGCTCGTCAATCGCTCCGACGGCGTGATCGTGCTGTCCGAGAACGTCGGAGCGCATGAGGAGCTCCACCACCACGTGCTTTCGGTGAACCCGTTCGACATCGAGGCGACCGCGAACGCCATGCACCAGGGGATCGTCATGGGCATGGACGAGAGGCAGCGGCGCAACGAGGGCGCACGCGAGGTGGTGCGGACGAACGACATCGCGCGGTGGATCACCCGGCAGGTGCAGGACATCCGCGACCTGGTGGCGGCGCCGGGGCTCAGGGCAGGCTAGTCACCACCAGATAAGACGCCCCGGCGCTCGAAGGCGAAGTCGGGCTTAGAAGATCCCTCTTCGGGCGTACGTCACGTTGCGGAAGAAGATGATCGCCATCAGCCGTGCGAGCACCCAGGCCATCAGCGCGTAGACAAGGATCGCGATGATGACCGACATCTCGAGCTGCGACTGCTGGTTACCGATCGTTGGCAGAAGGTTGTGGAAAGGCGCGAGGAAGAAGTCCGTCACGTTGTAGATCCACTGCGTGAAGGCCGCGCTCGTGTTCGCGCCGAGCAGCTTGAGCGCGACGCGGATGAGCAGAAGCCCATCGATGATGCCGAACACCAGGTAGATGACGTCCATCGCCCGGCGCGCTGGGTTGACCGTGCTGACGACCTCAGACGAGCCCGCCGGGGCGATCGGCCCAGCCGGGCCGTCTTCGATGGTTCGGTGACGCTCGACCTCCCGACCGGTCGTGGGGTCGCGCTCGATTTCGCTCTCTCTGCGTTCCATGCCATGAAAAACGCCCGGGTGGTTTTGGCCACCCGGGCGATGCTTGGGGGAGCCGGGGATGTCTGGAGCTAGGACGGATACCAGAGCGCAAGGCTGGAAAGGACTTCGTCCTGGTCGACGTCGGGATTGCCCCCCGCGCTGAGGACGTACTGCCAGGCGAGCATGTTGCCGCCGCAGCCCGGGTCGTACGGCGAGTAGTTCGGTGCCGCGGTCTTGTTGAACGAGCCGAGCAGGGAAGGCTGGAACGTCCACAGGTCGGATCCGGTCCCGATCGTGGGCACGGCCGCGACCGCCGTGCACCAGGCGCTGGCGAACTCCGAGCCCTGCGTGCCGTTGCCGTAGAAGACCGGCACGTACCCGGCGTCGCGGACGCCCTCGTACCACCCGTCTATGAACCCGGAGTCGATGTACGCCGCGCCCGGGCACGCGTCACCGGGTGGCTCGATGTCGACGGCGAGAACGCGCCCGCGCGGGATGCCGAGGTTGCGCGCGGCGGCGACCGCGGACACTGCGTACGAGTGGCCCGTGGCGTAGGAGGATACCGCCGAGCAGTCGTACTCGTTGTAGATCGGCAGAATGCCGAGGTGCTGCCGGGCGGCTAGGGCCACCTCGGATGCGCTGATGCCCGGGCAGACCGTGTTCGTCAGGTAGCGGCCCCAGAACTCAGGCGTGCCGAGGTGCGAGACCACCGACGAGTAGAGCTCCTGGCCGGACGGGTCGCCGGTGAACGCCTTGCACGAGTCGACACCCCACAGAAGGTGAGTCGGCTCGACGACCGCCGACTTCGCCTGCACGTCGACCAGCGGAAGCTGTGCCGGCGGTGCGGCCGTCTTGGCAGCGCCGCCCAGGACGCCGGACTGGGTCGATGTGGGCAGCGAGCCGATTGCCGCGGTGTACTGAGGCGTCGTCCCGCCGCTCATCCATGCGCGCACGCTGCAGGTCGTGCCGGTCTTGCACGCGTGGTCGACGAGCCGGCCCTGCTGGTCGTAGACGCCCACGACCCACGGGGTCGTGCTGAGGTCGGCGTTCGTGGTCGCCTTCAGATAGACGGTGCCGCCGGTCTTCGGGCCGATCGAGGTCGCGGACAGCGAGACGGTCAGCCAGGTCACGTACACCGGGTCCGAGACGGCCTCGGGAGCGCCGTTCACGTAGCCCACGAGCTCGTGGACACCGCCGCTCGTCTGCTTGAGCTGGGTCGTGCAAGTGGTCCCGCGGCTGCAGTAGGTCACACGCGCCCCGGTGGTGAGGTCGTAGATCTCGAGCCACCGGCCCGAGGTCCGCACATCTACCGAAGAGGTCACGCGGATCGTGACCGGCTGACCCTGGCCGACGATCGTGCTGCTTGCGGTGATGCTGCTCGACAGCCAGGCGACGCTGGCACGGTTCGATGGCAGCGCGACCGAGCTGTCGGGGATGGTGGTCGTCGGCGCCGTGAGGAACGCCGCGAACTCGTGGTTTCCGGATGTCGCCGCGTACGAAACCGAGCACTGGCCGCCTTGGCCGCAGGCCGCGATCAGCGTGTTCGCGGTCACGTCGAAGATCTCGATCGCCAGGTCGCTGCCCGTCACGGTCGCGTTTGCCGTCGCGGTGATCAGGGCGGGTTTGCCGGTCGCGAGCGTGTCGGCGTCCGTGTTCAGGGAAAGGTGGTCCGCGTTGCGTGCGCCGAGCGACGCGACCGGGACGCTGGGCGCGACGAGCGGGGCGGACGGGTCGGCCGCGGCCGTACCGGCGGGAGCGACGCCCGCAAGCGTCGTCTCGCTGCAGGTCGCGGCGGTCGCCGGGACGAGCTTGCCGGCCGTCGCCGGACACATGGTGAGGCCGGCCGGCGCCGAGGCGGAGCCGGCGAAAGAGTTGGAGAGCGTCGCCTCGCTGGCGCATGCCGCAGCCGGGCCCGAGTCGCGGCACTCGGTCGCGCCATCGGGAAGGACCACGTTGGCGTTCTGCGCGGCGTCCTGGACCCGCACCTCACACGCGGCGTCGGGACCGCAGACCGAGTGCGCTGCGGAGGGGACGGCGACGAGCATGGCCGGCGTGGCCGCCAGGGCCACGAACGTGAGGTGGTTGGAGACGGCGACGAATGCGACCGCGAGGTGCGTGATCGGACGCGAGCGAAAACCGGAAAGCAGCTGTCGTAGTGAGTGCACTGGTACCCCCGTTCGGCGCGCCCCAAGACGCGCAAAATGACGGGGGGCAAGCTAAGGCCGGCCCGCCTGTGCACCCACTGCCTCAGGGTTAATTGGCCTGAAGCTTTGTCAATTGGGCCGAAACCGGCTCGGAAAGGGCCCTTTTTACAACCCAGGGCCGAAACGGTTGCTAGGTCGCGGCCGGTACCGCTCCGAGAACGTTGCCGTAAAGCAGCCCCAGCGCCAGCAGGCCCAGCAACGAGAGAAGCACGAGTACGAACGGGCGCGCGCACGTGTCCATGATCCAGTCCTCGCCGGAGCCGTCGTGCGTCTCAGAGTCGACGGTGGTCCAGCGCCGGCCGTGAAGGCCCGCCCTCACCCCGAGGGCCAGCGTCGCCAGGACAACGATCCAGAGAACAACCATCTGATTACCCCACAAAAAAAGAGGCGAGGACGCCGAGCGGGTCAGCGTCCGCGCTACCCAGACAACGCGCCATGCGCCGAAACTGGCCAAGTCGTCTTTACATTTCGATAAGTAACTTGGCCGGCGGCCCACCAATAGAAGCGCTGGCAGCGGCGTTCTCATGGCGTGGAACTACCGCTCGTGCTCCCGTTCTCGATCGCTCTGTTCACCGGCATGGTCGCGGCGACGTTCGTGCCGCCCGTCCGCAAGTCGATTCCGCGAGTGGTCGAGGTGGGGCTTTGGATCGCGCTCATCACCGTTTGCATCCTCGGCGTGGTGAGCGTCACCGACCCGAACGCTCGCAACCTCAGCTTCACCGCTGTGTGGGCGGTCGATCAGCTCTTCAACACGGTCGCCGGCCTGCTCTTCTCAGGCATCCTGAGCTGGCTGTCAGACAACCGTTTCGAGATCGCGGGCTGGATGGTCCTGCTCGCCGGCGCGGACATCTTCGCGCTCGTCCTGCTCCGGTCGATGCGGAGCGCGACCCCCTGGCAGCCGCGCGTGCGCCTGGGGGACTGGATGGAGCTTCCGCTTCCATCGGTCGCGCCGGTGCGGCAACCGGTCGCCACCGATCCGCTGGTCGATGTGAACCGCAGGCTCGCAGCCATCACCGCCGTGGTCGGCGCAGCGATGCTCTCGCGCACGCACAACTTCTCGGTCTGGGTCCGCAACGGGACATGACGCTCGGGGTGATGATCTACTGGGCATTGAGCTTCGGCGCCTTGTTCCAGAACCTCTGGTGGTGGTGGCTGACGCCGGTATTGAGCCTGATCGCCCTCTTCCTCGCGCTCTACCTGGTCCACCTCGGCCTCGACGAGGTCGGCAACCCCCGCCTGCGCCGGTAGCGATCTCGAATCGGTCGAGACGGGCTCTTTGGGGGCCGCCTCCAACCGTCATGCTGAGGGCCGCAGCCCGAAAGCCTGGCCTGAGGCGCCGAATGGCCATCCCCGCGCGAAGCGCTTGGTCCGCCGACATAATCATTCGCTCGTGCCGACCCGCCGCGCTGTCATGCTGAGGAACGAAGCATCTCCCGCCGCAGCGGCTCCGGCAGCCAATACGAATGTCCGGTTGAGCACAAACGAGGGAGATGCTTCGGCCCGCGGGCCTCAGAATGACG
>CBJLKR010000110.1:0-7900 GCA_966423695.1 uncultured bacterium
AGCCGCTTCCCCTACGACTACGAGCGCGTGGCGGTCCTCGCGGGCCCGCAGCACCTCGACGGCATCCACGCCATGCAGTACGTGCGCTCGAGGCACGGCGACCTGCAGAGCGACTTCGGCCGGTCGCAGCGTCAGCAGGACGTCCTCACCGCCATCAGGCAGAAGGCGAAGCATGTATCGCCGGAGGACCTGCCCGCGTTGTCGGCCGCGCTGACCGGCGAGCTGAAGACGAGCATCCCCCTGTCACGGGTGGCCGCGATGCTCCCCCTGGCCGCGAGCTTCGACAACCCCGACCAGATCCAGCAGGTGTACCTGCTGCCGCCATACACGCACGGCGGCGGGCCGGACGGAAGCATCAACGCCGACTGGGGCCTCATCCTGCCGCTCGTGCACCAGTACTTCCCATGATCTCGCGCATCGTTCTCGGCGTCGTGCTCGTGGTCGTGATGCTGGTCGCCGGGCCGATGACCTTCATCTACCTCGGTTCCAAGACGTCGAAGGTCTCAGTCCCGCCGGCGAAGCCGACGACGTCCACGCCCCGTCCAGAGGGTGTCAGCGTCCCGGGAACGATCTACATCGCGCAGGCCGGCGCCATCTACAGCTTCTCGGCAGGAAGGTTCCACCAGCTGACTCCCGAGGCAGGCTGGATGCAGCCGGCCCTAACCCCGGACGGCAACCTTCTCGCCGTCAAGTCGACGTCGTTTTACTCGGACGTCTATGTGTTGAACACCTTCGGCACCGTCCTCAGGCGAGTGACGAACAACATCGCGCCGCCGCGCAACACCGATCCGGCCGCGTATCACTGGTCGTTCTATCCCCGACTCAGCGCGGACGGCCAGACGCTCTGGATGGCATACGACAAGCCCAAGTACGGATACGACGTCGTGTTCTCGATCTGGGCCATGCCCTATGGCGGCAGCATCAGTCAGGGCAGGCTGTGGACCAACGCGGCCGACTACACGGGCGGCGATGTGCAACCGGTGCCCGTCTCGGGCGGAGTGATCTACACGAAGTACGACTTTGGTTCGGACGGCAAGCTTGTCGGCAGGCTGTGGTTCACCAATCGCGCGTACAGCTTCGGCCGAGCCCTGACGACCGACGCCGAGGATTGCCGGAACCCGTCCCTGTCCCCGGACGGCACGCAGGTCGCAATGATCTGCACCTACGAGAAGCAGGTATCGGACCTCGAGATCGCCTCGTGGAACGGGTCGACGCTCGGCCCCCGCCGGGTGATCGTCAGCAACCAGTTCGTCGCCCAGCCGGCGTGGGCTCCGGACGGCTCGGGCATCGCGTACCTCGCGCCCGGCGTATCCGGAGGGCCGTTCCAGCTCTGGTACCTGCCCCGGTCGGCGTACGCGCCACCGACCCCACCTCCGCCCACGCCGACGCCTGGCGGCCCCTACAACGGGACGCTGCCGAGCCCATCCCCGGCGCCTCCCGTCGTCGTCAAGCCGATCCAGGTCACGACCAACAACGGCTTCGACGCCACTTCGCCGCTGGCGTGGCGCTGACGGCCGGCTAGCAGGCGCTCCCGGCGCCGAGCACCGGCTCGGCGTTCGCGTCGTCGGCCTCGGCGGCCGTGATGTAGTGGACCGACACCATCTGGGCCAGGACCTGTGCGCGCCGGTTCGCCGCGGCCGAGGGATCGACCGTCGGGTCGTAGTACGACGGCGCCTGGGCGACGCCCGCGAGCAGGGCGTACTGGGCGAGCGTCAGCTCGCTCAGCGGCGCGTGAAAGTAGGCGCACGCCGCGGCGCTCACGCCGTAGCGGCCGAACCCCGTCGTGATCACGCTCAGGTAGTCGGCCAGGACCTGCTTCTTGCTCAGCACGCGCTCGACCTTGAGCGCCAGGACCATGCCTTCGACCTTGTTGTAGCCGCGGTCCGAACCGCCCAGGTAGACCTCCTTGACCAGCTGCTGGGTGATCGTCGAGCCCCCCTGGCACAGGCAGGTGTTGGCGACGTCGTACAGCACGGCGCGGGCGAGGCCGACCGAGTCGATGCCGTGATGCTCGTAGAAGCGCTCGTCCTCGATCGCGACCACCGCGTTGTCCAGCGTCTGGGGAACCTCGGCGGGCGCCAGGACCGGGATCCCGCGGCTGCGCGCCAGCGCCTGGACCCGGGCCTGGACGTCGTCGCCGCTGGGCGTCCAGACCCAGAGCGTCGCCGCGCTGGGGAGCGCCAGGGCGGCCGCGACCAAGATCGCCAGTCCCACGCGCCGCGCTCCCACGCTGCCTCGAACGCTCGGCCCAATTCAGCCGTTACGCGCCGGGCGCTTGAAAGGCCCTGTTCCGTGTGAGAATTGGCGCGCGATGCCCATCAAGTGGAAGGTCGCGCTGGTCGAGGACGACAGGCGGCTCGCCCGGGCGGTCGCCAACGGGCTCGGCGAGGAGGGGTACACGGTGCGGGCAGTCGAGTCCGCGGGCCGTGGCCTGGAGCTCGTCCGGGAGTGGAATCCCGACGTGGTGCTCCTCGACCTCATGCTGCCCGACAACGAGGGGCCTGAGCTGTTCGAGACCTTCCGCGCCGAGACGGACGCGGCTCTGGTCGGGATCAGCGCCAAGGCGTCGGTGAGCGACCGCATCGCGGGCCTGAAGCAGGGCGCCGACGACTATGTGTCGAAGCCTTTCCAGCTCGAGGAGCTGATGGCGCGCGTGGAGGCGGTGAGCCGCCGCAAACGGGGCAAGGGTGGCGCGCGCCTGGTCGCGGGCGAGGTCGTCGTCGACCTCAGCGACGGCCGGGCGACCCGCGGCGGCCGCCAGCTCGGGCTGACGGGCATCGAGTTCCGCATCCTCGCCGCGCTGATGCGGTCGAGCGGCCAGCTGGTCACGTACGCGCAGCTGGCGGAGGCGGTCTGGGCCGTCGCGACGGGCCCGGAGTCGAACTCGCTCGAGGTGCACGTCTCGCGCATCCGGCAAAAGCTCGAGGCGGACGGCGCGTCGCGGCTCATCCACACGGTCAGAGGGTTGGGGTACAGATTCACTCCGGAGTAGGGGGCTTGGGATACATGAAGGCGAGGAGCGTGGTGGTCGGCGTCGTGGCCTCGGGGGTGATGCTGGTCGGGGGCGCCGCCGGCGCGCCCGCGAACATCTCGTGGTGTCTCGAGGACCCGCCGGTGCAGGTGCAGACCGCGAGCGGCACGAACCTGACTGTGAACACGGCCATCGCCGTGCCGCAGGGTCAGGCGAAGTACATGGCCGGCATCGTCGTCGACGCGGTGACGGCACCCGATGGTGCCGGCGGCACCCTCATCACGGTGAACGTCAGCGTGCCTTCGACGATCTCCGTGGCGAACGTGACGGCGACCGTCAAGAAGTTCAAGGTCAGCGCCTCCACGACCGTGGCGGGCGGCGGATCGGCCGTCCTGCAGCTGGACGTGCCCGCCGCCTGAGGGCCATGGTCGCAGCCCCCTCGACCTTCGCGAGGCCGCTCAAGGTGGCGCTCGCCGGCGTGCCGGCGCTCGGCGCCGTGCTCGCGGCGGCCGTGGCGGCGGTGGGCGGCTTTGCCGTCGCCGACCGCTGGCGGCTGCTGGCCATCCCGGCCTGCTTTGCCGCCGTGGCCCTGGCCGAACGGTTCCCGGTGAAGATCGGCCCGCAGCAAAAGGTCAACCTGGGCGCGCTGCCCTGCCTCGTGGCGGTGCTTCTGCTGCCGCCCGGCGTCGGCCCGGCGACGGCCGCGCTGAGCGTGCTCGCGGGCAACCGCTTCGTCCGCCGCAGCTGGCGGGAGAGCGTGTTCAACGCCGGTACCGTGCTGGCCGCGGCGTCGGTGGCGTCGCTCGTCGCGTCGCCCACCTTCGCCCTGTCCAGCGTCGCCGGCGAGGTGCGCGCGACCGCGGCCGCATTCCTCTATCTGGTGGTCAACCTGAGCCTGGCGGTGATCCCGCCGTCGCTGCTCCTGAACGTCCCGTATCTCACGCTGGTGCGGAAGGCGGCCGCCGGCACCTGGCCCGCGTCGCTCACGCTGGGCGCGTGCGCGGTCACCATGTCGGTCCTCTTCGTCCAGGCGCCTCTCGCCGCGCCGGTGCCGCTGGTCGTGCTGCCGATGATCTACCGCATGAACCGCGCCATCGAGGCGCAGGCGAAAGCCAACGAGCAGCTCCAGGGCGTGCTGGCGTCGCAGCGCAGGTTCCTCACCGACGTCTCGCACCAGGTCGCCACCCCGCTGGCGACGATCATGGCCAACCTCTCCATCCTTCGCCGCGCGCACCGCGGCACCGCGGCCGAGGACGCGGTCGCGGACAGCGTGGCCGAGGCGGAGCGGATGAAGCGGATGCTGGGCCGGCTGCGCTCCCTGGCGCACGCCGATGAGGACGTGCCCCTGCGCCGGGAGCTGGTCGACCTCGCGGAGCTGACCTCCGACGTCGTTCGCGCCTACACGGCGCAGGCGGCGACGTCGGGCGTCGACCTGGTCGCGGAGGTCGGTGCGCCGGCGCGGGTGAGCGCCGACAAGGACCTGCTGCGCGAGGCGGTGGCCAACCTCGTCGACAACGCGGTGCGCGTCAGCCCCCGGGGGGCGAGCGTGACGCTGAGCGTGGAGCGCGGTATGGCCGGCCCGCTGATCGCCGTGGCCGACCACGGGCCTGGGATCGAGGAGGACAGGCTGCCGCGGCTTTTCGAGAGGTTCCAGCGGAGCGACTCGGGCAGCGGCCTGGGTTTGGCGATCGCGCGGCGCGTGGTCGAGAGGCACGGCGGCACGATCAAGGTCAAGACCGCGCGCGGAGCCGGAAGCACGTTCACGATCGAGCTGCCCGGCTAGCTAGATTTAGCGCCGTGGCGATCATCGTCTGCCCGCAGCCCGCGGCGGCCGAGATCGGGCTCGAGGTCATGCGGCGCGGGGGCAACGCTGTCGATGCCGCGGTCACGTGCGCGTTCGTGCAGGGCGTGATCGATCCGCAGATGTGCGGCATCGGCGGCTGCGGCGTGATGCTGGTCCACAACGCGCAGGGCGGCGATGCGCTGCTCGAGTTCTACGGCACCGCCGGCTCGCGGGCGCGCGAGGACCAGTGGGAGTCGATCTTCCTGCGCGAGGCCGCCGACCGCTACGGCTACGTGCTGAAGGGCTGGGTCAACGACGTCGGCTACCAGTCGGTCTGCGTGCCCGGGACCGTCGCGGGCCTGCACGAGGCGCTGACGCGGTTCGGCAGCATCTCGTGGGCGGAGGCCATCGAGCCGGCGATCCCGCTCGCGCGCGACGGCTTTCCGGTATCGGGCTACGTGCACGGCTTCTGGACCACGGACTACGGGCCGGACGTGGTGCCCAGCGCGCAGCGCATCCAGACGACGCCCGAGGCGAAAAGGCTGTACACGCACGACGGCGCCCTCTACGCGGTGGGCGAGACGATGGTCCAGGCCGACCTCGCGCGCACGCTGGAGCGCCTGGCGGCGGAGGGCCCCGACGTGTTCTATCGCGGCGACATCGCCGCCGCGATCGCTGCCGACTTCGAGGCCAACGGCGGCTTCATCACGCGCGAGGACCTCTCGTCCTACCGCGTCAACGTGACCGAGCCGATCCGGGGCACGTACCGCGGGATGCACGTCGTCGCGGCGGGGCCTCCCGCGGGCGGGCTGACGCTGCTGCAGATGCTGAACTTCCTCGAGGGCTTCGACGTCGGCGCGCAGGGATGGCAGAGCACGGAGGCGGCAAGGCTGCTCGTCGAGGCGATGGCGTGGGCCGTGGCCGATCGCGAGCTCCACGTCGCCGATCCGCGGTTCGTCGACATCCCTGTCGGCGCGCTGGCGGACAAGAAGTACGCGGCGACGGCGAGGCAGGTCGTGGCCGACCGTGCCGATACGACGCACGTCTGCGTCGTCGACGACGGCGGCAACGCGGTCTCGCTGACGCACACTCTGGGCTCGTCGTCGGGCGTCGTCACGCCCGGTCTCGGGTTCGGCTACAACGACTACATGAACTGCTTCGACCCGCGGCCGGGGCGGCCGAACTCCGTGCGTCCAGGCAAGACCCGGGTGACGATGATGACGCCCACGATGGTGTTCGACGGGCGCAAGCTGCGCGTCTGCGTCGGCGCGCCGGGCGGGACGAAGATCGTGACCGGCGTGCTGCAGACGCTGGTCAACGTGCTCGACCACGAGATGTCGGCCGTCGAGGCGGTGAGCGCGCCGCGGGTCGACTACCAGGGCGATGTGGTGCAGGCGGAGGGTCGCATCCCGCGGGCGGTGGTGGACGGCCTCGAGCGCCACGGCTACCGGGTCAACCGCCGGACGCTCAACTACGACTCTTACTTCTCCAAGCCCCAGGTCATCGTGGCCGACCGCGACGGCTACCTGTCGGGCGCGTCGGACCCGCGCAAGGACGGCGGCGCGGCGTACGACACGGAGACCCGCTGATGAGCCGTTTCGACGGGCGGGTCGCGCTGGTGACCGGTGGCGGGCGCGGCATCGGCGCCGCTACGGCGCAGCTGTTCGCGCGAGAGGGCGCGCGAGTCGTCGTGTCGGACATGGACCTGGCGCCGGCAGAGGAGATCGCGAAGCCGCTGGGCGCGCTGGCGGTGGCTTGCGACGTCACGTCGCGGGAGCAGGTCGAGGCGCTGGTGGGGCGCGCCGTATCGGAGTACGGCCGGCTGGACATCCTCGTGTGCTGCGCCGGCATCATCCGCGACAACCTGCTGTTCAAGATGACCGACGACGACTGGGACTCGGTCATCGATACGCACCTGAAGGGAGCGTTCCTGTGCACGCGCGCGGCGCAGAAGGCGATGGTGGGCCAGAAGTACGGCAAGATCGTCTTCCTCTCCTCGACCTCCGCGCTGGGCAACCGCGGGCAGACCAACTACTCGACGGCGAAAGCGGGGCTGCAGGGCATGGCCCGAACGCTGGCGATCGAGCTCGGGCCGTTCAACGTCAACGTCAACGCGGTCGCGCCAGGGTTCGTGGAGACGCGCATGACCCGGGCCACGGCGGAGCGGATGGGTGTCGACTTCGAGGCGTTCAAGGTGGGGGCCGCGTCGCAGATCCCGCTGCGGCGGGTCGGTCAGGCGGAGGACATCGCGACCGTGATCGCCTTCCTGTGCAGCGACGAGTCGTCCTACGTGTCGGGACAGACGCTCTACGTTCGGGGCGGCCCGTAGACGGACCGTCGCAAGTAGTCGCGGGAACGGGCGTTGAACGTCCCCACATGCGCAGGCTACTCGGGCAGGTCAGGCAGCGGATCGGCAAGCGAACTGCTGTTCGTCGCCGGACACTCTGGCGTCCGAGCCGGTCAATACGAATCGAATTCGGACACGGCGGCCAGACCGCGCCCGTGGGGCTTCCGATAAGTAGCCGTTTTGGGTTGACTGGGCCGTCGAGTGTCTGTTAGGGTGCCTGAGGTCTTCTGGGGATCGGCCCTCCGTCAGGGTGATCCACAAACTCCTAGGGGTAGGACTTGCGAGTACATCGTTACCTGACTCATTTCGTCGTCCTCGGAATAGCGGTAGCGATGTCGAGTTACGCGGCAATCGACCGCCATTTTCCGACGACGCTGACCGCACGCCTGGGCCCGGTGAACGCCGAGGCCGTGATGGCGGGCGAAGGCGGCGACTACGGCGACGTGTCGATGGGCCGGTACGCCACGATCATCAAGCCGGCGTCGATCCCGACGGCCGCGCCGGTCAGCCACCAGCCGTTCGTCTACACCGTCGCGCCGGGCGAGAGCCTGGCCGCGATCGCGGCCAAGTTCCACGTCACCGTGTCGGAGATTCGCTGGTCGAACAGCAATCTCTACTCGTCTGACACCGTCAACACCGGCGACCAGATCGTCGTCCCGCCCGTCCACGGCATCGTCGTGGTCACGAAGTCGAGCGACACGATCCAGGCGCTGTCGACCAATTACTCGGTCGACCCCCAGTCGAGCGTCGACTTCAACCGGCTGCGCAGCACGACCCTGTCCTCCGGCATGACGCTGGT